>NZ_JASCPO010000350.1:0-4176 GCF_029960145.1 Pseudomonas sp. PS01299
CGCGAAAGCGGTCTGTCATTCAGCATTGATGTTGCCTGACCCGCCGCTTTCGCGAGCAAGCCCGCTCCCACATGGGCGGTGCAAGCCTCACAGGCTTCGTGTTTCCAAGGGTATGACCATGTCCCAAGACCGTCGCTACAGCTTCGAGTTCTTCCCGACCAAGACCGATGCTGGGCATGAAAAACTGCTCAACGTTGCCCGTCAGCTGGCAACGTACAACCCCGACTTCTTTTCCTGCACCTACGGCGCTGGTGGTTCGACCCGTGATCGCACCCTCAACACCGTTCTGCAACTGGAAAGCGAAGTCAAAGTACCGGCCGCACCGCACCTGTCGTGCGTCGGCGACAGCAAGGACGACCTGCGCGGCCTGCTGAACGAGTACAAGGCTGCCGGCATCAAGCGCATCGTTGCCCTGCGTGGCGACCTGCCGTCCGGCATGGGCATGACCAGCGGCGAGCTGCGTCACGCCAACGAACTGGTTGAATTCATTCGTGAAGAAACCGGTGATCATTTCCACATCGAAGTTGCCGCTTACCCGGAGATGCATCCGCAAGCGCGCAATTACGAAGACGATCTCGCCAACTTCGTGCGCAAGGCCCGCGCCGGCGCCGACAGCGCGATCACCCAGTACTTCTTCAACGCCGACAGCTACTTCTACTTCGTCGACCGTTTGCAGGCGCTGGGCGTGGATATTCCAGTCGTACCGGGGATCATGCCGATCACCAACTACAGCAAGCTGGCGCGTTTCTCCGATGCCTGCGGTGCGGAAATTCCGCGCTGGATCCGCAAGCAACTGGAAGCCTACGGCGATGACAGCCAGAGCATTCAGCGCTTCGGCGAGCAAGTTGTCAGCGAAATGTGCGAACGCCTGTTGCAGGGCGGCGCACCGGGGCTGCACTTCTATTCCATGAACCAGGCTGAACCTAGTCTGGCGATCTGGAATAACCTGAAGTTGCCGCGCTAAGCATTAAAAGAAAGATCAAAAGATCGCAGCCTTCGGCAGCTCCTACAGGGGTGTCGTTGCTGCGATTTTTTGCTTTTGAATCCCCGAATTAGAGCTTGTGCAGGCACTTTCTGGCTCTTTCGCGTTTCTCGTCGTAATCTCAAGCCATGCCTTTTTTCGCGCAGTTACTCACCGTGCTGGTTTTTGCTTGCCTGAGCTTTGCCGCTCGGGGCGAGAAGCTGCGTATTGTCACCGAGCCGTGGGCACCTTACGTCTACGAAGAGAATGGCAGGAACCTCGGGCTGGATTACGAAACCACCGCCATCGTGTTCAAGCGTCTGGGAATCGAAGTCGAATGGCAGTTCCTGCCGTGGAAACGCTGCCTGTCGATGCTCGAGACCGGCCAGGCCGACGGCGCACTGGACATCTTTCACAGCGACGAGCGCGATGCCACCCTGCTCTACCCCATCGAACCGCTGTCGGACGTCGAGTTCGTGATGTTCTACGCCAACGACCGTCCCCATCCGTTCCGCCAGCTCGAAGACCTCAAAGGCCTGACCATCGGCACTTCGCCGGGCTATCTGTACAGTCCGGACTTCAGCCAGTCGACACTGTTCACCCGCGAGCCGGCACCAACCCACGAGGCCAACTTCGGCAAACTGTTGCGCGGACGTATCGACTTGCTGATCACCGATCGCCGCGTGGGCCAGCATTTGCTCGATCAACTGAATATTCGCGATCAAATCACCGAAAATCCCACGGTCATCAGCCGTCAGAGCCAATATCTGGCCGTTCGACGCAATGCCGGGATGGATCTGCTGGTGGCGCGTTTCGGTGCCGAACTCAAGCGTTTCAAGCGCGAACCGGCCTACGCCGAGCTCAGCGCACGCTACGGCGCCGCCCCGGTCGACGCCGTGCCGCTGGGCAACGCCTCGGCCAGCCGCAAAACCGTTGAGCAGCAGGAAAGCAGCGCGCAGTGATTGCTCTGTTATACTCCGGCGTTCCCGCCAGGCTCACGCCCGGACGCCCGGAACCGTAACAGGCCTCTCGACCCGCTACAGCGCAGCTTTCAGCCCGCGCGAGCGCTCCTGACGTGCCTTCGGAACCGCAGCAGGACCGGACGGGATCGCGTCCTCTTAAACGCGATTCGCGCCAGGCAAGACTCCCATTGGGCCAAGCCCTAACTAAAACAGGATTACTCATGTCCTTTGCTTCCCTCGGTCTCTCCGAGGCTTTAGTCCGTGCCATCGAAGATGCGGGCTATACCGAGCCTACTCCGGTGCAACAGCGGGCCATTCCCGCCGTGTTGCAAGGTCGCGACCTGATGGTTGCGGCACAGACAGGTACCGGTAAAACCGGCGGTTTCGCCCTTCCGATCCTGGAGCGGTTGTTCCCCAACGGTCACCCGGACAAATCCCAGCGTCATGGCCCGCGCCAACCGCGCGTACTGGTCCTGACCCCGACCCGCGAACTCGCGGCCCAGGTTCACGAGAGCTTCAAGATCTACGCCCGTGACCTGAAATTCGTCAGCGCCTGCATCTTCGGCGGCGTCGGCATGAACCCGCAGGTCCAGGCCATGTCCCGTGGCGTTGACGTGCTCGTCGCATGCCCGGGTCGTCTGCTCGACCTCGCAGGCCAGGGCAGTGTCGATCTGTCCCACGTCGAAATCCTCGTCCTCGACGAAGCCGACCGCATGCTCGACATGGGCTTCGTTCACGACGTGAAGAAAGTCCTCGCACGCCTGCCGGCCAAGCGTCAGAACCTGCTGTTCTCGGCGACGTTCTCCAAAGACATCACCGATCTTGCCGGCAAACTGCTGCACAACCCGGAACGCATCGAAGTCACCCCGCCGAACACCACGGTCGAGCGCATCGAGCAACGCGTGTTCCGTCTGCCGGCCAGCCACAAGCGTGCCCTGCTGGCGCACCTGATCACCGCCGGCGCCTGGGAACAGGTACTGGTGTTCACCCGCACCAAGCACGGCGCCAACCGTCTGGCCGAGTACCTGGACAAGCACGGCCTGCCGGCTGTGGCGATCCACGGCAACAAGAGCCAGAACGCCCGCACCAAAGCCCTGGCCGATTTCAAGGCCGGTGAAGTGCGCATCCTGGTCGCGACCGACATCGCCGCGCGCGGTCTGGACATCGATCAGTTGCCACACGTGGTCAACTTCGAACTGCCGAACGTCGATGAAGACTACGTGCACCGTATCGGCCGTACTGGCCGTGCCGGTCGTTCGGGCGAGGCGATCTCGCTGGTGGCCCCGGACGAAGAAAAACTGCTGAAAAGCATCGAACGCATGACCAAGCAGAAAATCGCCGACGGCGACCTGATGGGCTTCGATGCCAGCACCATCGAGGCCGAGAAGCCTGAAGTGCGTGAGCGTCCGGACATGCGCAACCCGCGCAACTCCCGTGGCCCGCGCGGCGACGGTCCGAATGGCGGCGGTGGTGGCGGCGGTCGTAAAGACAAAGGCAAAGACAAGGGCAAGGAAAAACCCGCCGGCGAACGCGGCGAGCGCCCTGCCCGTCAGCAGAAACCACGCGAAGGCACCCCGGCCCGCGAACAGCGTCCGAGCCAGCCACCACGCGCGGCGGCTGATCGTGCACCGGACGAGTTCCTCGACGACGATATCGATAACTTCGGTAACCGCGTTGATTACGTACCGAAAGCTGCTCCTGCCGGTGGCCGTGGTCGCCGTCCAGGCGCGCCAGCTCAGGGCGCAGGTGCAGGCGCTCCACGCGGCGGTCAGTCGCAAGGTCGCCAGAACGGCCCGCGTAACAGCAACGGTTCGAGCACCGGCACCCCGCCGGGCAAACGCAACGGCCCGCGCAACGGTGCTCCGCGTGACGGCCAGGGCCGTCGCGACGAGTCCTCGTCGCGCAACCGCCGCCCGGCTCGCGACGATCAGCAACGCGCCGAACCGGCCGTGCAGAACCCGCGCAGCACCGGGCCGAAGATCATGCACAAGGAGTCCAAGGCAGACCGCTTCCCGACACCTGAGCAGCTCGATCAACTGCCGACCCGCCCGCGCGGCGAAAAACCAGCACTGCTGACCCGCAATCGCTGAGTTATCGCTGCCATGAAAATGCCCCGGCTCGCAAGAGCCGGGGCATTTTTCATGAGCAAGCCAATATCCCTGAATCACCACATCACCTGTGGGAGCGGGCTTGCTCGCGAATGCGGTATGTCTGTAACGGAAGTATCGACTGCCCCGCCGCATTCGCGAGCAA
>NZ_JASCPO010000351.1:0-4152 GCF_029960145.1 Pseudomonas sp. PS01299
GCTCGCGAAGGCGCCGTGCCAGGCGACTTTTCTTTGTCTGACACACCGCTTTCGCGAGCAAGCCCGCTCCCACAGGGTTATGCGATGTAGCGGAAATACGGGCATAAAAAAACCGGCCGAAGCCGGTTTTTTTGTGTCTGCGATTTAGAACGAAGCGTTCTGCAGACCGTCCAGGTAACGCTCGGTGTCCAGTGCCGCCATGCAGCCGGCGCCGGCCGAGGTGATGGCCTGACGGTAAACATGGTCAGCCACGTCGCCGGCAGCGAAGATACCTTCGACGCTGGTGGCAGTGGCGTTGCCGTCACGGCCGCCCTGCACTACCAGATAACCGTCTTTCAGGGTCAACTGGCCTTCGAACAGCGAAGTGTTCGGGGTGTGGCCAATGGCGATGAACACGCCGTCGACTTTGATCTCGTCGAAGCTGCCGTCGTTGTTCTTCAGACGCGCACCGGTCACACCCATGTTGTCGCCCAGCACTTCGTCGAGGTTGGCGTTCAACTTGAGGATGATCTTGCCTTCGGCCACGCGGGCGTTGAGCTTGTCGATCAGGATCTTCTCGGCGCGGAAGGTTTCGCGACGGTGGATCAGAGTCACGGTGCTGGCGATGTTGGCCAGGTACAGTGCCTCTTCAACAGCGGTGTTGCCGCCACCGACCACCGCCACTGGCTTGTTGCGGTAGAAGAAACCGTCGCAGGTCGCGCAGGCCGAAACGCCTTTGCCCATGAACGCTTCTTCCGACGGCAGGCCCAGGTAGCGAGCGCTGGCACCGGTAGCGATGATCAGGGCGTCGCAGGTGTAAGTCGCGCTGTCGCCGGTCAGGGTGTACGGCTTGGCAGCGAAGTCCACGGCGTTGATGTGATCGAAAACGATCTCGGTTTCAAAACGCTCGGCGTGCTCGCGCATCCGCTCCATCAGGGCCGGACCGGTCAGGCCGTGCACGTCGCCCGGCCAGTTGTCGACTTCGGTGGTGGTGGTCAATTGACCGCCGGCCTGCATGCCGGTAATCAGCAGTGGCTTGAGGTTGGCACGGGCGGCGTAGACCGCAGCGCTGTAACCGGCAGGGCCGGAACCGAGAATAATCACTCGCGAATGACGGACTTCAGACATGACCTGCTCCTGTTGACCGGGCCGAAACACTGGCGCGGAACGCCGGACTGCCGGCGGGAATAAAAAAGGACTGTGGATAACCTTGGGGAAGGCATGAGCTCGACAGTCCTGTAAAAAGTTGGGTGCAGCGTATCGAGGGGGGCAAGATTAAGGAAATACGGATTAACAATCCAGCTCATAGGTGGTCTCTATACGCAGACTCCGACCAGATCGACGTCTTTGTTACAGTGAATGTCGATCACTCTGCCGCGCTTTCGCACCTGTTGCAAAGTCGGTAAGGTCGGCGCGTTTTCCCTTGCTCGGAGCACCTTATGCCCGCCCCTGTTCTGTCTGGCCCGCAATACCTGCGCGAAGGCCTCAAACTGGTTCTCAGCCCGGGCCTGCGCCTGTTCGTGTTGCTGCCGCTGGCGATCAACCTGGTGCTGTTCGTCGGATTGATCTATCTGGCCGGCCATCAGTTCAGCCTGTGGGTCGACAGCCTGATGCCGTCGCTGCCCGACTGGCTGAGTTTCCTCAGCTACATCCTCTGGCCGCTGTTCGTGGTGCTGGTGGCGTTGATGGTGTTCTTCACCTTCACCATGCTCGCCAACGTGATCGCTGCGCCGTTCAACGGTTTCCTCGCGGAAAAAGTCGAAGTGGTGGTACGCGGCACCGATGATTTCCCGGCCTTCAGCTGGGGCGAACTGATTGCGATGATCCCGCGCACCCTAGCCCGGGAAATGCGCAAACTCGGCTATTTCCTGCCGCGGGCGATCGGCCTGTTCATTCTCTCGTTCATCCCGGTGGTGAACATCGTCGCCGCCCCGCTGTGGCTGCTGTTCGGCGTGTGGATGATGGCGATCCAGTACATCGACTACCCGGCGGACAACCACAAACTGGGCTGGAACGAGATGCTCGCCTGGCTGCGGCAGAAACGCTGGCAGAGCATGAGTTTTGGCGGGATCGTCTATCTGGCGCTGCTGATTCCGGTGGTGAACATTCTGATGATGCCGGCGGCGGTAGCGGGAGCGACGTTGTTCTGGGTGCGTGAGCGCGGTGCCGAGATGCTGGCTCAGGAAAAAGTCTGAGCCTCCAGGCATCAATCCTTCTGGCAACTCAGGGGTAAACGCCGCCTAGAAGCAGCCCTACCAATACCCACGCCGCAGCGCCTGGCAAGATAATCAGCAAGTTCCAGGCGTTGAGGCGATTGTTACTCAGGCCTTGAGGATCGCTGGCGGCCAAATTGATCAGTTGTTGCCCTTGGCTTGCGACATAAACTCTTATCGGCAGCATGATCAAGGCGACAAGGCCAAGAAAACTCAGCTCTGGAATCTGCCTGGGAAGCTTTTCGAATATGTGCGCGACTACGGTCAGTACAACAAAGACTGTTGCCCATTGCTCAAGATCCCAATCGGACTTTCCACCTCTGTCATGGATTCGTTTTTTGGCCTGCCGATAAAGCTGATGCACGAAAAACAAATAGAAAAACGCTCGCGCCCACGGCCATAGCTCCTGTCGAGTACTGCGCTTGTACTGACTCCAGTTTTTGTAAATCCAGAAGTAGAAATACAGGCCAAAACTGAGGATCGCCAGCAGAATGAACTTCCACCGTGCAACAACATAAAACTCTGGTGTTTGTTCATCCGCAACCAACAGTTCCGCCTCAGGCGGTGCATAAGCATTCTCGGACACAGCCATATTTCCTGGAAAGAGTTCAAGTCAAGGCTAACGACCGGGCAGGCAAAAGGTTTAGGCACACGGTAAGCAGCTGTCATCAATCGATCATCAACTCGACACAATGACGACATCGCCTCAATCGACACTGAGGTCATGACGACAGCTCTGCATATCACCCTGATCAGCGAAACCTTCCCACCGGAAATCAACGGGGTGGCCAATACCCTTGGTCGCTTGTGCGATGGCTTGCGCGCGCGTGGGCATCAGGTTGAACTGGTGCGACCGCGCCAGGCGGGCGATCCGCAGCGCGTCGAGGACGATGCCTTGCTGTTGTGCCGGGGCTGGCCGTTGCCGGGTTATCCCGGTCTGCAATGGGGACAGTCGTCGATGCACAAGCTGCTGCGGCGCTGGAAGCGTCATCGCCCGGACGTTTTGTACATCGCCACCGAAGGCCCGCTCGGTTTGTCGGCGTTGCGTGCGGCGCGACGTCTGGGGATCTCGGTGGTCAGCGGTTTTCACACCAATTTCCAGCAATACACCCACCAGTACGGACTGAGTTTGCTGACGCGCTTGCTGACCCATTATCTGCGCTGGTTTCACAATCGCTCGGCAATGACCCTGGTGCCGAGCGTCAGTCAGCGCCTGGAACTGGAGCGTCGGCATTTCGACCGCCTCGCCCTGCTCTCTCGCGGCGTGGACAGCCAGTTGTTTCATCCGGCCAAGCGCCTGAACGGCTTGCGTGAGCAATGGGGCCTGAGCGAGCAGGACATCGCGGTGATTCACGTCGGCCGGCTGGCCCCGGAAAAGAACCTCGGCCTGCTCAAGCGCTGCTTCGACACCCTGTGCGGCACTTATCCACAGCGCAAACTGAAGCTGATCGTGGTCGGCGACGGGCCGCAACGGCCTGCGCTGGAAAAGGAGCTGCCCGAGGCGATCTTCTGTGGTTCACAGCGCGGCGAAGCACTGGCGGCGCACTATGCGTCCGGCGATATTTTTCTGTTCCCGAGCATGACCGAAACCTTCGGTAATGTGGTGCTTGAGGCGCTGGCGTCAGGGCTGGGGGTGGTGGCTTACGATCAGGCTGCGGCGGCGCAGCACATTCGCCATGGCTACAACGGCGTGCTGGCGATGCCCGGGGATGAGGAAGCGTTTTGCGATGCGGCGGCGTGGTTATTGGAAGAGGACGAGCGCTTGCGCTGTGTGCGTCTGAATGCGCGGCAGCATGCCAGTCGCCAGGGCTGGGCGGCGATCATCGAGCAGTTTGAAAAGCATTTGCGTGGCGCGTGTGTGCGGGAGCGGGTGTTGCCGAATGCGCAGACATTGCCTTAGATCATCGTCGACTCTGATGCCCTCTTCGCGAGCAAGCTCGCTCCCACATTTGGAATGCAA
>NZ_JASCPO010000352.1:0-4149 GCF_029960145.1 Pseudomonas sp. PS01299
GGGCTTGCTCGCGAATGCGGTAGTTCAGCCAGCCTATTGCCGACTGACACGACGCCTTCGCGAGCAAGCCCGCTCCCACAGGGGGGGGCAAGCAAGCCGGGTGTTATCAAACTTTTTGATCGTTATGCCCGATAATTCAGCCTAAGCGTCTGCAGGAACCTGCTGTTACAATGCCGGCCTGCGAATTTTCAGAATTTTTAGATCAGGAGCACACCGGTGCCTGTCGTTTTTGTCGCCGCTTCCAAGCTGCCAACGCCTTTTGCGCAATTCACCATGCACGGTTTTCTCGATGAGGCTACCGGCCGCGAGCACGTTGTGCTGAGCCTGGGTGATTTCGCCGACGGTGCCCCGGTTCTCGGCCGGTTGCACTCCGAGTGCCTGACCGGTGACGCCCTGTTCAGCCAGCGCTGCGACTGCGGCTCGCAACTCGAAGCGGCGCTCAAGGCCATCGCCCGTGAAGGCCGTGGCGTGCTGCTGTACCTGCGTCAGGAAGGTCGCGGCATCGGTCTGCTGAACAAGATCCGCGCCTACGAGTTGCAGGACGGCGGCGCTGACACTGTTGAAGCCAACGAGCGTCTGGGCTTTGCCGCCGATCAGCGTGACTACGCCATGTGCCTGCCGATGCTCGAGCATCTGGGTGTGAAGTCGCTGCGTCTGATGACCAACAACCCGCGCAAGGTCAAAGCCCTGACCGACATGGGCATCGTCGTCGCCGAGCGCGTGCCGCTGCACACCGGCCACAACCCGCACAACAAGCTGTACCTGGCGACCAAGGCCAGCAAGCTCGACCACATGATGGGCAACGAGCATCAGGGCGAGGTCGACCGCGCGTGACCCGCGGTCAGGTGCGACGCCGTCTGGCGGTCGACTGGTGGAAATACCTGGCGCTGGCGCTGGTACCCCTGTTTGTCCTCAATGGCCTGTTCGGCCAGGGCGAAGGCATTCTGCGGGTGCTGGCTATGCCGTTATTCATTGCCGGCGTTGCGTCGATGTTTGTCAGTCTG
Source organism: Pseudomonas sp. PS01299 (assembly GCF_029960145.1). Classification (NCBI taxonomy): domain Bacteria; kingdom Pseudomonadati; phylum Pseudomonadota; class Gammaproteobacteria; order Pseudomonadales; family Pseudomonadaceae; genus Pseudomonas; species Pseudomonas sp. PS01299. The sequence continues at coordinate 1,005 of NZ_JASCPO010000352.1, forward strand.
AAGTTTTTCGGCCGCTACAAGCACGCGCTGATCGCCACGCAAAAAGCCCTTGATACCCCCGACGAACCGGCGGCCTGGATTGCCTTGGCGGCCCAGCGTCGCAGTGCATTCCTCGCGGCCGCATTGCCGGCATGGATCGGTGCGCTGGCGGTGTTCGTCGGCCTCGAAGCCGTACCGCTGATGCTGCTGGCGTTGTCCACGGCGGTGCTGTTCTACCTCTATCGCATCCCGCGTCAACTCGGCTGATGCGTCGTCTGTGGCTGGCGGTTCTGCTGCTGGCCTGCGCCGGCCCGGTGCTGGCGAGTCTGCGAGTGGTCAGTCTCGCGCCTTCTCTGTCTGAAATCGTTGTTGAGCTGGGCTCGGCCGATCTGCTGGTTGGCGTGCTCGATGCCGGCGAGCGTCCGGCTGCCATTGCCGATGTTCCCTCGGTGGGGCGTTATGGCCAACTCGACATGGAGCGTCTGCTCAGTTTGAAGCCCGATTTGCTGCTGCTGTGGCCCGGCAGTGTCGGCCCGGCACAACGCGATCAGCTCAAACGCCTGAACATTCCGACCTACGTCGCCGAGCCGCACAATCTCGAACAGCTGTCTGCGCAGATCGAGACGATTGCCGCGCAACTGGGGCGACCTGAGCGTGGGACGAAACTGGCGGCGGATCTGCGCCAGAAACTCGATGACCTGCGCCAACGCTATCGCCGGGACACGCCGCTGACCGTGTTCTATCAAGTCTGGGACAAGCCGCTGTACACCATCGGTGGCGGGCAGATCATCAGCGATGCGCTCGAAGTCTGTGGCGCACGCAATGTGTTTGCCGATCTGAGTTTGCCGGCGCCGCAGGTCAGCATCGAAGCCGTGTTGCAGCGTGATCCGCAGGTGATTCTGGCCGGTGATCAGGCCCAGCTCGATGCGTGGAAGGCCTGGCCGCAGGTGAGTGCGGTGGCACATGGTCAGTTGCTGCTGGTCAGGGACAAAGGCCTTGAGCGCCCGAGCGGCCAAATGATCGAAGCCACCGCCAAACTCTGCCATTTGATTGCGCCTGAGCGCTGAGACCGAGGTGAATTCTTCGCGAGCAAGCCCGCTCCCACAGGTGGAATGCGTTACCCCTGTGGGAGCGGGCTTGCTCGCGAAGAGGCCAGTCAAAACAGCGTCAATTCCGGATCAGAGCCCCGGTGTCCAGGTCACCCCAAACACCCACGCCCGACCTTCCTCGCGATAGCCATACTGGCTGCCGTCATAGCTGTACAACGCGCGGCTGTAACCCTTGTCCAGCAGATTCTCGACCTTCAGATCCAGTTTGATCTCGCGATTCAGCGCCCAGTTGCTGCGCAGTCCAAGCGTGCCGTAGCCACCCAACGGCTGGGTGTTGTTCAGATCGTCGTAACTGCCGCTGACCAATTGCCAGCTCGCGCCGACGCCCAACCGGTCAAACTGTCGATCCAGATCCCAACTCATCGTGCGCCGCGCACGACGCGCCAACGTGTGCCCGCTATCGCGATCACGCGGGTCGATAATCGCCACACCGAGATTGCTCTGCCAGCCGAACAGTTCCTGTTTCAGCGCCGCTTCAAAGCCATTGATCCGCGCCGAGGCCACGTTCTCCGGGCGTGAGTTGCTGCCGAAGATGATCGCGTCTTGCAGATCAGTGCGGTAAATCGATGCCTCCAGCCGACTGCTATCGCTCAACTGACTGCGCCATTGCAGCTCATAGCTTTTCGAGGCTTCCGGCTTTAGATCCGGGTTGCTGAAATCCGGGTAGTACAGGTCGTTGAAGGTCGGCGCGCGGAAGCCTTCGCTGTAGCTCAGCAACAGATCGTTGTCCGGGTTCAGCGGCAGGGTAAAAGTGCCGCTCCAGGTGTTCTGGCTGCCGAACTGCTGGTTGTCGTCGTGACGCAGGCCCAGTTCGGTGGAGAAGCTGTCGGCCTGATAACGATGCTGGATGAACGCGGCGCGGTTCCAGCGGCTGTCCTCGTCGAACGCGGTGCTGCTGTTGACCCGGTCTTCGTACCAGTCGCCGCCGAGGATCAGGCTGTTGCGCGCATCCAGAGTCAGGTCGTTCTGCCAGTTCACCGAATCGCGATAGGTGTTGAACACCGTGCGGTCGTCGCTGAGTTTGTCGAGGGTCTTTTCGCGGTTTTCGGTGTGACCGAATTCGACGCGGGTTTTCCAGATTTCGTTGACCCGGGCATCGACGTAGCTGCTGACACTGCTGACGTTGAAGTCGCTGTAGGGCTGCTGTTGCACCGACTCGAAAGTGGTCGTATCGAAGCGGCCGAACGGGTTGTCGAATTCGCTTTTGCCGCGGTTATCCAGCAGGTTGGCGCCGACTTCGATGTCATCGGTCAGCGCATGGCTGAGGCTCAGGCTGACGGATTTATTGCGATAGGCATCATGATCGCTGTCGCTGGGGTACGACTCGTGAGTGCGGTCCAGGCCTGCGGTGTCATCGAGGCTGGCGCCCAGGTTGAAGCGGGTCTTGTCATCGCCACCGGACAGGCCGAGGCTGCGTTCCCAGGTCTGGTTGCTGCCGAAGCCGACGTGCAAGCGCGGCTGCAGGCCTTGTTCGGTGCCGCGCCGGGTGAAGATCTGAATCACCCCGCCAATCGCATCGCTGCCGTAAATCACCGAGCGCGAACCGCGCAACACTTCCACGCGCTCGATCTGGTCGATGCTCAGGTGCTGCAGGTTGCTGTCGCCAGAGGTCGAGCTGCCGATGCGCTGGCCGTCGACCAGCACCAGACTCTGCGCCGATTGCGTGCCGCGAATGTAGATCCCCGGCAGGCTACCGCGCCCACCGGCCTGCGCTACTTGCACACCCGGCACCCGCTGCAGCAGATCGGTGACGCTGCCCGGTTGCAAGCGGTCGATGTCTTCGCGGGTGAACACGGTGTTGGCGGCGCTGCTGTCGTTGCGCGCTTCGACCTGGCGGTTGGCGCTGATCAGCGTGTCGGGCAGCTTCAGGGCCTGATCGCGTTCGAAGCTGTCGGCGAGGGTGCTGGTGGCTGGCAGCAGGAAGAAGGGCAGGGCGAGGCGCGAGAGGTTCATCGGTGTTCCAGTGGATATTTCTGATGTACACAAATCAAATGTGGGAGCGGGCTTGCTCGCGAAGGCGCCGGTTCAGTCAACTCATCATCGACTGAACCGGCGCC
>NZ_JASCPO010000353.1:0-4139 GCF_029960145.1 Pseudomonas sp. PS01299
CGCGAAGAGGATGTGTCATAAAACACGGCGTTATCTGACACACCCTCTTCGCGAGCAAGCCCGCCCCCACAAGGGATTTGTGCGGGACTTGGGATGTAAAAAGCCCCGGGACTTTCGTCGCGGGGCTTTGTGGACAACTCAAGCAGAATCAGTGCCCGCCCAGATAAGCGTTACGCACCTCCTCATTCACCAACAACTCCTTGCCGGTACCGGTCAGGCGAATCTCGCCGTTGACCATCACATACGCCCGGTCAGACAGCTTCAACGCATGGTTGGCGTTCTGCTCGACGAGGAAAATGGTCATGCCGGTTTTCGCCAGTTCCCGCAGGGTGGCGAAGATCTGTTTCACCACGATCGGCGCCAGGCCCAGGCTCGGCTCATCGAGCAACAACAGCTTCGGCCGACTCATCAATGCGCGGGCAATGGCGAGCATCTGCTGCTCGCCGCCGGACATGGTCATCGCCCGCTGAGTACGGCGCTCTTCGAGCCGCGGGAACAGCTCGAACATGCGCTGCATATCCTCCTTGGCATATTTGTCGCCGATCGGGATGGTACCCATCAGCAGGTTCTCCTCGACGGTCATGTCGGGGAACACCCGCCGCCCTTCCGGCGACTGCGCGATGCCGTTGGAGGCGATGTAGTGCGAGGACTTGTGGGTGATGTCGACGCCTTGATAGAGGATCTGCCCACCCGCCGCGCGCGGCTGGCCGAAGATCGACATCAGCAGGGTCGATTTACCCGCGCCGTTGGAGCCGATCAGGCTGACGGTCTCGCCTTCGTTGATCTGCAGCGACACGCCCTTGAGGGCCTGGATCGGGCCGTAGAACACGTCCAGGTCTTTGAGTTCGAGGATCGGTTTGCTCATACCAGCTCCTCTTCGTCGGCGCCCAGGTAGGCGGCAATCACTTTCGGATCGTTGCGAATGGCTTCAGGCCCGCCTTCGGCGATGACCACGCCGTGATCCAGCACCACGATGTGGTCGGAAATGCTCATGACCATGCCCATGTCGTGTTCGATCAGCACCACGGTCAGATCGTGCTCGTCGCGCAGCAGCCGGATCATCGCGCTCAGCGCTTCGGTTTCCTGAGGGTTGAGGCCAGCAGCCGGTTCGTCGAGGCAGATGATCTGCGGCCGCGTGCACATGGCCCGGGCGATTTCCAGACGGCGTTGCTGGCCGTAGGACAGTTCACCGGCCAGACGGTTGGCGCAGTCCACCAGATCGACCACTTCCAGCCAGTAGAACGCGCAGTCCAGCGCATCACTTTCGGCCTTGCGGTAGCCCTTGGTGTTGAGGATGCCGGCGAGCATGTTGCGGTTGACCCACATGTGTTGCGCCACCAGCAGGTTCTCCAGCACCGACATTTCCTTGAACAGGCGAATGTTCTGGAAGGTCCGGGCCAGGCCGGCGCGGTTCACCAAATGGGTGCCGCCGAACATCTTGTAGTACAGGCGACTGAGGAAGCTTTTCGGCGAGACGAAGTCGGTCGGTTTGAACGACTCGCCCAGCAGCTGGATGACGTTAGTCTGCTTGCCGCGCACGTTGAGTTCGATCTTGCCGCCGGAGGCCTTGTAGAACCCGGTCAGGCAGTTGAACACCGTGGTCTTGCCGGCGCCGTTGGGGCCGATCAGGGCGAAGATCGAGTTGCGTTTGACCTTGAGGCTGACATCGCTCAGGGCCTTGATGCCACCGAAGTGCATCATCAGTTTTTCCACAGAGAGTACGACTTCACTCATGGCGCAGTCCTCTCATAGTGAATGGCACCTTTACGTGGAGTGACCCCGGTACGGCTGATGCGAATCAGCCCGCGTGGTCGCCAGATCATCATCAACACCATCAGGATGCCGAACAGCAGCACGCGGTATTCAGCGAAGCCGCGCAGCAGTTCCGGAGCAACCGTCAACACGAATGCCGCAATCACCACGCCGATGGTCGAGCCCATGCCGCCGAGCACGACGATGGCGAGGATCAGCGCCGATTCGAAGAAGGTGAACGAGGTCGGGTTGACGAAGCCTTGATAGGTGGCGAAAAACACCCCGGCCAGGCCCGCGGTCGATGCGCCGATGGTGAACGCCGAAAGCTTGACCAGTACGTGGTTGAGGCCCATCGAGCGGCAGGCGATTTCATCTTCGCGCAGGGCTTCCCAAGCGCGACCCACCGGCATTTTCACCAGACGATGCTTGATGTACAGCACGGCCAGTACCACCAGGAACAAAACCGTGTAGATGAAGTAATACTTCACGTCCGGGTTGTAGGCGATGCCGAAGAACTCATGGAACGGCACCCCGCCATCCTTGGCCCGCTTGCCGAATTCCAGACCGAAGAAGGTCGGCAATGGCGCCGGCATGCCGTTCGGCCCGCCGGTCAGCGACAGCCAGTTGTTAAGGATCAGGCGAATGATTTCACCGAAGCCCAGGGTCACGATCGCCAGATAGTCGCCGTGCAGACGCAGCACCGGGAAACCGAGGATGCAGCCGGCCAAACCGGCAGTGATTGCCGCCAGTGGCAGCACGGTCCAGAAGCCCAGCCCGAGGTATTGATAACCCAGCGCCAGACCATAGGCGCCGATGGCGTAAAAAGCCACGTAACCGAGATCGAGCAGACCGGCCAGCCCGACCACAATGTTCAGCCCCAGACCCAGCAGCACGTAGATCAGCCCGAGGATGACCACGCCCAGCAGGTACGAGTTGGAGACAAACGGCACAATCACCGCCAGCACAATCAACAGCGGAATGATCCAGCGCAGGCGTGATTTGTGATCGGCAGGCAGCACATGCACACCGGAGCCGGTGCTCTCGAATCCATCGAGAATCTTCAGGCCCTTGGGCGTCTGCAGAAACAGGCTCAAGGCAAAGCGGCCGATCATGACAATGCCGATGATCCACGCCACGCGGGTTGGTTCGAGGTTGAAGCTGTAGCCTTCGAGCACGACGCCGACAATCGGACCGAACACGATCAGGGCAATCAGGCCGGCCAGAATCGCCTCAACCAGACTTTTTTTGATATCGATGGATTTTTGGGTGGTTGAAGACATCGCTTACACCTTCGACACAAGAGGACGGCCCAACAGGCCCTGAGGCCGGAAGACCAGAACAAGTACGAGCAGCGAGAAGCTGAACACGTCTTTGTAGTCGGAGTTGACCAGGCCCGAGAACAGCGACTCGGAGATGCCGAGAATGATCCCGCCGAGCATCGCGCCGGGCAGTGAGCCGATCCCGCCAAGCACGGCGGCGGTGAACGCCTTGATGCCGATGACGAAGCCTGCGTAGAAGTCGAACGTGCCGTAGTTCATGGTGATCAGCACGCCGGCCAGCGCCGCCATCGCTGCACCGATGATGAACACGTAGGAAATCACCCGGTCGGTGTTGATCCCGAGGATCGAGGCCATCTTGCGGTCTTGCTGGGTGGCGCGACACATGCGGCCGAGCTTGGTGTACTTGATCACGTAGGTCAGCAGGCCCATGCCGACAAATGCGGCGACCAGAATGAAGATCTTGGTGTAGGTCAGTTGGACGAAACCGCTGCCGACGTCGATGCGCCAGGCACCGGTGAGCAGCGTCGGAACACCCTGTTGACGGGCGCCCTGGCTGATCTGGGCATAGTTTTGCAGGATCAGCGAGATACCGATGGCACTGATCAACGGTGCCAGTCGGGTGGAGTTGCGCAGAGGTTTGTAGGCGACGCGTTCGATTACCCAGCCATAGACGCCGGTGACGACGATGGTGAAAACCAGCGTGCCGAGCATCAACAGCGGGAAGGATTCGATACCGAAGTAAGCCAGCAGAGCCAGACTGATTGCCGCGAGGTACGCGGAAATCATGTAAACCTCGCCGTGGGCGAAGTTGATCATGCCGATGATGCCGTAGACCATTGTGTAGCCGATGGCGATCAGGCCATAGACCGACCCGAGGGTCAGGCCATTGACCAGTTGCTGCAGGAAAATACCATCCATAACGCAATCTCACGCAATGAGAACCTGCCCACCGGAGCGGGCGGTTCTTCTAGGAAAAATACAGATTTACGTCGGAGCAATGCAGACACGTTCCCCCGGAACACCATCGCCTCCTGTGGGAGCGGGCTTGCTCGCGAAAGCGGTGTATCAGCTACCGTTGATGGCGACTGACATCCCGCATTCGCGAGC
>NZ_JASCPO010000354.1:0-4045 GCF_029960145.1 Pseudomonas sp. PS01299
GGGCTTGCTCCCGAATGCGGTGTGCCATTCAGCATTGATGCACACTGATACACCGCTTTCGGGAGCAAGCCCCCTCCCACAGGATATCGCCAGGTTTACAGGATCACTGCTCGGCCTTCAGCCGGTCACGAAACGCCTTTGGCGAAATGCCCACCCTGCGCCGGAACAAGCGCGTGAAGTTGGTCGGATCGGAAAATCCCAACAACTCCGACATCTCGTAAATGGTCATGCTGGTGTAGGTCAGCAAACGTTTGGCTTCCAGCAACTGGCGTTCGTGCATGATCTGCAGCGCCGGCTGCCCTGCCAGTTCGCGGCAGGTGCCATTGAGGTGTGACACCGAAATCCCCAGGCGATGGGCGAGGTCTTCGACCTTCACATGCTGGCGGTAAGTCTCCTCCACCAATTGAATGAACCCGTTGAGGTATTCGCGCTGGCGTTGCGGCCGCTGGCTGGCGTTATGGCGCACGAGCGCCTGACGGCTGACCCAGACCATGATCACGCTGACCAGCGAATGCATGAGCATTTCCCGCGCGGGTTGATGGCCGTTGTACTCGGCCTGCAACGCTGAAAACAGACTGTTCAGGTACTCCGCGTCCTTGCCCGCCGGGTAGTGCTCGGCCTGGGCCAGTGCGTGCACCGAACTGCCCAGTTGCGCCTGCAGGTGATTGATCAGCGGATTGGCGAGGGTGACGACGAATCCTTCGACGTCCTCGGAAAAGCGAAAGCCATGCACCGACAACGGTGGCAGGACTTGAATCGCGGGTTGGTTGAGCTGCGTGCGTTGACCTTCGATTTCAAGCTCTGCCTGACCTTTGAAGACGAAGAGCAACTGGCACAAATCGGCGTGGCGGTGGGGTTTGATTTCCCATTGATGTTCGCGGCTGCGTTTGGAAATGGTTTCACAGTGCAGCAAGTCAGGGGTCGGCCAGTCCAGGCTTTCACCGTAGAGCTTGAACACCGGAATCGAAGGCAGGTCAGGCTTGTTCATCACTTCAATCCAGGCCTCGAGGTTGCGGGCGATAATCGCACCGATTGGCAGAATGTACAGGTATCGGCTCAGTTTTCACCTTCAATTGACAGACCCGCAAGGGAAAAATGCAAGCACTCGATCCATAAAAATCATTCACCGGCGCCTGTCGCGTGAAGCTTGCGAGTCATAAAAACAATGAAAACGCTGAAAACCCAAGTCGCCATCATTGGCGCCGGTCCGTCCGGATTGCTCCTCGGTCAGTTGCTGCACAACGCCGGCATCGACACCCTGATTGTCGAACGCCAGACACCCGACTATGTCCTCGGACGAATTCGCGCCGGCGTGCTTGAACAAGGCATGGTAGAGCTGTTGCGCCAGGCCGGCGTAGGCGCGCGCATGGATGCCGAAGGGCTGGTGCACGCCGGCTTCGATCTGGCACTGGATGGGCGTCTGGCACACATCGATCTGCAGGCTTTGACCGGCGGCAAAACCGTCATGGTTTACGGTCAGACCGAAGTCACGCGCGACCTGATGGCCGCTCGTCGGGAGGCTGGCGCAATGTCGTTTTATGAAGTGAGCCATGTCGTTCCTCACGGCATGAAAAGCGACGAGGCCTTTGTCACCTTCGAAAAGGATGGCGAAACCTGGCGCGTCGATTGCGATTACATCGCCGGTTGCGATGGTTTTCACGGCGTGGCCCGGCAGTCGATTCCCGAGGCCTGCCTGAAGATCTTCGAGCGGGTCTATCCGTTCGGCTGGTTGGGGATTCTCGCTGACACCCCGCCAGTGCACGAAGAGCTGGTCTACGCCCGGCACGAACGCGGCTTCGCCCTGTGCAGCATGCGTTCGGCCACCCGTACCCGTTATTACCTGCAAGTGCCGGCCGAGGAGAACGTTGCCGACTGGTCCGACGAGCGCTTTTGGGCTGAGCTGAAAACCCGTCTGCCCGCCGCGCTTGCCGAGAAACTGGTGACTGGCCCGTCGATTGAAAAAAGCATCGCGCCGCTGCGCAGTTTTGTCGTCGAGCCGATGCAGTACGGACGGATGTTTCTGCTCGGCGATGCCGCGCACATTGTACCGCCCACCGGCGCCAAGGGCCTGAACCTGGCCGCCAGCGATGTCAGTACGCTGTTCAACATTCTGCTGAAGGTTTATCGCGAAGGGCGCACCGATCTGCTGGAGAAATACTCGGAAATCTGCCTGCGCCGGGTATGGAAAGCCGAACGTTTCTCCTGGTGGATGACCTCGATGCTGCACCGCTTCGACGAGCACGATGATTTCAGCCAACGGATCAGCGCCTCGGAACTGGACTACTTTGTCAGTTCAGAAGCGGGTCGAAAAACCATTGCAGAAAATTACGTCGGACTTCCGTACGAGGCTATCGAATAGCCTGCTACCGACTTACACTGGCGAGCATCCACCCGCGCGCAATGGCCGTGCGGGTCCATCACTGCCCGCAGGCTCGCCCGTGACCAATCTCAATCACCCTGAAACGCCCAAACCGGCCATTCGCAGCGTGCTGGTCGCGTTAATGATGGCGATTTTTCTCGGCGCGCTGGACCAGACCATCGTCGCCGTCTCGATGCCCGCCATCTCCGCACAGTTCAAGGACGTCAGCCTGCTGGCCTGGGTGATTTCCGGGTACATGGTGGCAATGACCGTGGCGGTGCCGATCTACGGCAAACTCGGCGATTTGTACGGGCGACGCAAACTGATGCTGTTCGGCATGGGCCTGTTCACACTGGCCTCGCTGTTCTGTGGCATGGCGCAAAGCATGGAACAACTGGTGCTGGCGCGGATTCTTCAGGGCATCGGTGCCGGCGGAATGATTTCGGTGAGTCAGGCGATCATCGGCGACATCGTCCCGCCGCGCGAACGTGGGCGTTATCAGGGCTACTTCAGCAGCATGTACGCGGTGGCCAGCGTCGCCGGGCCGGTGCTCGGCGGCTACATGACCGAATACCTGTCGTGGCGCTGGGTGTTCCTGATCAATCTGCCACTGGGACTGGGCGCCTGGTGGGTTGCCAATCGCAATCTGCGCGGGCTGCCGATTCCGCAGCGCAAACCGATCATCGACTACCTCGGCACGCTGTTGATGATCATCGGTTTGACCGCGCTGCTGCTGGCCATCACCCAGGTCGGTCAGGGTCATTCGTGGCGCAGCAGTGAAGTGCTCGGTTTGTTCGCCTGCGCGGTGCTGGTGCTGGCGGTGTTCGTCTGGCATGAACGCCGGGCGCGTGAGCCGCTGCTGCCGATGCACTTGTTCACCAACCGCAACGCGTTGCTGTGCTGGTGCACGATTTTCTTCACCAGTTTTCAGGCGATCTCGCTGATCGTGCTGATGCCGCTGCGCTTTCAGAGCGTCACCGGCGCTGGGGCGGATGCGGCGGCATTGCACTTGCTGCCGCTGGCGATGGGCCTGCCGATCGGCGCTTATTTCGCCGGACGCCGTACTTCGGTGACCGGTCGCTACAAACCACAGATTCTGACCGGCGCGCTGCTGATGCCGATCTCGATTCTCGGCATGGCGTTCAGCCCACCCGATGCGACGCTGGTCAGCAGCCTGTTCATGCTGCTCAGCGGGATTGCCGGCGGCATGCAGTTCCCGACTTCACTGGTGGGTACGCAGAACTCGGTGGAGCAACGCGACATCGGCGTCGCCACCAGCACCACCAATCTGTTCCGCTCGCTGGGCGGCGCGGTGGGTGTGGCGTTGATGTCGGCGCTGTTGCTGGCGTTGTTGCAGGATTCGAGTTTCGCCCATCTGGCGAGCAACTCGCTGCTCAGCGAAGGGCATTCGGGCAATGTGCTGCTCGACGGTTTGAACGCCGCACCGGGCGATGCGCAGAACGCCTTGCGCGCCGAGCTTTCGGTGACGTTCCGGCATCTGCTGTGGGTGAGTACCGCGGTGTCGCTGCTGGGGCTGGCAGCGGCAATTGCGATGCCGAACAACCTGCTGCGCGGGCGCGAGCACGGCGCCAAATAACAGCAACACCTTGATCCCCTGTAGGAGTGAGCCTGCTCGCGATGAGGGTGTGTCAGTCGACATCACTGTTGAATGACACACCTTCATCG
>NZ_JASCPO010000355.1:0-3968 GCF_029960145.1 Pseudomonas sp. PS01299
ATTGCGACTTCAGTATTGTCGACTCATACCTGGGGGTGAGGGGATTTATCCCCGATGGATTGCGCAGCAGTCCTCTTGTTTAAGTAAAAGCTGGGGCCGCTTCGCAGCCCATCGGGGATAAATCCCCTCACCACAGAGTCCCTCACCACAGAGTCCCTCACCACAGAGTCCCTCACCACAGAGTCCCCCACCACAGGACTGATCATTACTTCGCTGTGCGTTTGGCTGCGCTGGCAGTTTTGCTTCGGGTCGATTTACGCTTTTTCTTCCACGGCGCCGCAGCCTTGCCGGCCGGTGGCGGGCCGCTGATGGTCAGGCTCAGCGCCGAACAGCGGCTGACCTGCTTGCTCATCCACGCCGCCTGTTTGGTGACGAACTCCTCCAGGCTCATTTCGCCACTCTGCACCATGTCCAGCGCCTGCTCCCAGATGGCGGTGGTGCCGGGGTCGGCAATTGCCCGGGGTACGGCGTCGATCAGGCTGAAGGCTGCAGGCGTCGCGGCCAGCGCCTTGCCGTTCTTCACCAGATAACCTCGATCCAGCAGGCCCTGAATGATCGAAGCGCGGGTCGCTTCGGTGCCGATGCCGGTGGTGTCCTTGAGTTTCTGTTTGAGCAGCGGATCTTCCACCAGTTTGGCGACGTTCTTCATCGCCTTGATCAGGTCGCCCTCGGTGTAGGGCTTCGGCGGCTGGGTCCACAGATCCTTGAGGTTCACGCCGGCCACGGCGCAATCGATACCCTGGCTCAGCGCCGGCAGGGTTTGCGGGGCTGGCGCTTCACGGCCCTTGGCCGGGGCGAGGGCTTCGGGCAAGGCGCGCTTCCAGCCCGGTTCGATGATCTGCTTGCCGACGGCACGCAACGCTTCCCCGGCGCAATCGAAGTCGGCCTGGGTGCGATCGTATTCATGGTTGGGCAGAAATTGCGCCAGATAACGCGCACGAATCAGGGTATAGACCGCACGGTGCTTACCGCTCAGGCGTTCGAGATTTTTCGCCGCGGCGGTGGGGATGATGCCGTGGTGGGCGCTGACCTTGGCGTCGTTCCACGCCCGTGAGCGGCGCTGCGGGTCGAGGTGACCGTTCAACACGTCAAGGCTCGGGTCGGCCTGACGCAGTGCCGCCAGTATCCCCGGCGCCTCGCTGTGCTGGCTCAGCGGCAGAAAGCCGCAATCGCTGCGCGGGTAGGTGATGACCTTGTAGGTTTCGTAGAGGGCCTGGGCGATGTCGAGAGTTTCCTGGGCGCCGAGACCGAGTTTCTTCGAGCAGACCTCCTGCAGGGTGCCCAGATCGAATGGCAGCGGTGCCACTTCACGCATGCGTTCGGTGCGCAGTTTGACCACCCGCGCACTGGCGGCGCTGTCCAGAGCGGCGGCTGCCTGCTGGGCCAGTGCCTGATTCAGGCAGCGATCCTGCTCGTCGCAAACGTCGGAGGGCGCACGCCATTGCGCGGTGAACGGCGTGCCGTCGTGCAGCAGTTGCACATCGATCGCCCAGTACGGCACCGGCACGAAGTCGGCGATGCTGCGGTCGCGGTCCACCACCAGCCGCAGTGTCGGCGTCTGCACCCGGCCGACCGGCAGCACACCCTGATAGCCGGACTGCCGGCCCAATAGCGTAAACAGGCGACTCATGTTCATGCCGATCAGCCAGTCGGCCCGCGAGCGCCCCAGCGCCGAGTGGTACAGGCTGAAGGTTTCCGCCCCCGGCTTCAGCGCGGCCAAAGCCTTGCGAATCGACGCTTCATCCAGCGCCGACAGCCACAGGCGACGGATCGGCCCGCGATAGCGGCAGTGCTCGACCAATTCCCGGGCAATCATTTCGCCCTCACGGTCGGCGTCGGTGGCGATGATCAGTTCGCTGGCCTCGCCCAACAGGCGCTTGACCGCCTTGTACTGGCTGGCGGTACGCGGCTTGACGGTCATTTTCCACTTGTCCGGAATGATCGGCAGATCCGCCAGCACCCAGCGCTTGTAGCGCGCGTCATAGGCATCCGGCGGGGCAGTTTCCAGCAGGTGGCCGATGCACCAGGTCACCGTGACGTCCGTTCCCAGCCAGCAGCCGTCGCCCCGGCGCTTTGCACCGAGCACGGCCGCAATGTCTTTGGCCTGGGAAGGTTTTTCACAGAGGTACAGCCGCATAACCACCGTCGTCAATCAGTTCACTGGAGGTGCACAGAATGGCCGGAGTTCGCGCCTGGGGCAACTTTTATCTGTATGGATATACAGATAAAAACGTTGCCGGGAATGACCGGTATTACCGGGACGTCGCGAGCGGCTATCGAGAAATCGATTGGCAGGGCAGTTGACGCCCGTGTCAGGTTCACCGGGCTTCTCAGAAACGCGAGTGACCGGACGATCTCGCTAGTGGATCGCCGTGCTCGACGCGTACTGCCAACTCTGAAACAAGGAAGTCCCACCATGGCTCAAGCCAAAGCGAAAACCAGCAGCGCCTATGACGAAGTGAATGCCTTCAGCCACCTGTACGACCGCGGCGTCGGCCTGGTCAACGGCAAACCGTCGTTCACCGCCGATCAGGCAGCCGACGAAATCCTGCGCAAAAACCTGTCGTGGCACGACAAGAACGGTGACGGCAAAATCTCCCTGACCTACACCTTCCTTACCGAGAAACCGGCAAACTACAACCCGAACCTAGGCAACTTCAGCCAGTTCAGCGCTCAGCAAAAGGCTCAAGCCATACTGGCCATGCAATCCTGGGCCGACGTGGCCAAGGTCACGTTCACTGAGGGCAAGGGCGGCGACGGCCACATGACCTTCGGCAACTACGACGTCAGCACCGGCGGCGCAGCGTTCGCCTACCTGCCGAGCGGCGGCAGCTATGACGGTCAGTCGTGGTACCTGATCAACAATCAATATCAGGTCAACAAGACTCCGGACACCAACAACTACGGGCGTCAGACCCTGACCCACGAAATCGGCCACACCCTTGGTCTGTCGCACCCGGGCGCCTACAACGCCGGCAATGGCAACCCGACCTACAACGACGCCAAGTACGCCGAAGACACCCGTGGCTACAGCCTGATGAGCTACTGGAGTGAAGCCAACACCGACCAGAACTTCAGCAAGGACGGCAGCGGCGCTTACGCCTCCGCGCCGTTGCTGGACGATATCGTGGCGGTGCAGAAACTCTACGGTGCCAACTATGAAACTCGTGCCGATAACACTTGGTATGGCTTCAACTCCAATACCGGACGCGATTACTACACCGCGACTTCGGCCTCTTCGAAAGTGGTGTTTTCGGTATGGGACGGTGGCGGTGACGACTGGCTGGATTTCTCCGGCTTCACCCAGAACCAGAAGATCAACCTCAATGAGGGTTCGTTCTCCGACGTTGGCGGTCTGGTCGGCAACGTGTCGATTGCCTATGGCGTAACCGTGGAAAATGCGGTTGGCGGTTCGGGCAATGACCTGCTGATCGGCAACTCGGCCGTCAACCATCTGTTCGGCGGAGCCGGCAACGACATCCTTTACGGCGGTGGCGGCGCGGATGTGCTGTGGGGCGGCGAGGGCGCAGACACCTTCGTGTTCGGCGCGGCCAGCGACTCGACCAACAACCAGCCGGACTGGATCATGGATTTCAAGAGCGGCGTGGACAAGATCGACCTCTCGGGCATCGCCGCGTTTGCCACGGGGGCGGCGTCACTGAACTTTGTCAGCAGTTTCACCGGCCACGCGGGCGATGCGATCCTGACTTACTACGCGCAGAACGGTCAGACCGGGCTGCTGGTCGATCTGACCGGGCAGGGGCAGGTTGACTTTGCCGTGGGTGTGGTGGGGCAGGCGGTGGCGACTGATATCGTGGTTTGATGTGAAATGACAGGGCCAACCTGACGCTTGTGGCGAGGGAGCTTGCTCCCGCTCGGCGGCGAAGCCGTCGCAAAACCTGAAATCGCGTTATACCTGATGCAGCGCGATTTCCGGATTTGGGTCTGCTATGCAGCCCAGCGGGAGC
>NZ_JASCPO010000356.1:0-3940 GCF_029960145.1 Pseudomonas sp. PS01299
CTTCACCCCAGGCCCCACCCTCTCCCCCTGTAAAAAACTCCTCGGTGGTCCATCGTTCAAACTCAAAATCGCCACCGCCCCGCGACTCCCCGCCATCACCCCGCTCACCTTGATATCCACCGGCGCCGTCTGGTTGGAAAACCACTGCAACGCCGGGCTGTCACTGCGCGTCGCGAGCATTTGCGGGGGGGCTGGTGGGGTGTGGGATTCGGCGCTGGTCAGGAGTAGCGACGACCAGGTCGCGACGCCGACCAGGGCGGCGAGCAGTGCGAGGGCCTGGACGGTTTGCGGGGGGGATATGCGGGTGGTGAGCATCATGGGCTGAATCTCCTTTTAGTCCCTGCTGACAGGCTACGCGGCAATTCTCACGGTTTTATTTCACACGGCTTACATGTTGGCCGTGCAGGATGTTTTTTTGGGACGGGGCTGGACGCAAGGGAGTGCGCATTCGATGAACCGGTGCAGGCAGAAGGGCTTTACGCTGATCGAGCTGATGGTGGTGCTGGTGATCATCGGGATTGCCAGTGCGGCGATCAGTCTGAGTATCAAGCCGGATCCGCTGCAGTTGCTGCGCAAGGACGCCGAGCGGGTGGCGCAGTTGCTGCAGGTGGCGCAGGCGGAGGCGCGGGCGGATGGTCGACCGATTGTTTGGCTGAGCGATGGCAAGGGGTTTCGGTTCAGTCGGCGCAGTGACAGTGGTCGGGGTTTTGAGCATTTCAAGGATGACCCGCAGTTGCGGCCGCGCACCTGGTACTGAATAGGGAAGGTGTATTCATTTACAGAAAAATAAATGTCTCCCCTTTTCCTTATGATGATCGCAGAGCTGGCGGTGAATCCGGTGCTGGAACACATCGATGTCGCGTAATCCGGAAGACTGTAGCTGTAGCTTAAGACGGCGACTACACCGAGACTCGTACACTGCCGGGCCCCTTTAGCCTCGCCGCTCGTTCAAAAAAATGAAAATCCACGGTTTGTTTCGTACAACTAAGGCTCTCAATTAGACAAAGTGGTGATAACCTACAGCGCCACTATTGAGCCATCATTGGCAAAAATACTCTTACACCATGGATGGAAACAAAGCCATGAATACACTTATCACAGCAGCATCGGATCAAACCCGAGGTATTTCGCCACCCAGAACGTGGCAAGAATTCCAGAGCTTCTGCGTGGATGCTTTTCCGTTAGTGCAATACAAATACAGTATAGGTCGTCGGCCGACTGCCAATTACTGGGTGTCGTCCGGATACGGAAAAAACGGTGACACTCAGAACGGCGTGGACATTTTCGACCATTCCTCCCACGCGACAATGCAATGCAAGCGCGTCGAAAAATTCAATCAGGGACATCTTGAAAAAGAACTTACCGCGTTGAGAGGCTACCACGCACCTCTCACCGCGCATTTCATAGTCACGTCACTCGAGGAAACAAACCAAACGGTGAGCACATTCGTCGCCCAGCACAACGCTGCCTTAGAGGATGAGGCGTACCCCGGACAGGTGCCTCCCATGCTGCCCGCGGCACGACTTCCAAAGCTGTATGTACTGAACTGGCCGGAGATTAAATCGATCCTTTGTACGGACTTATTCTTGGCATGGAAGTGGGGTTTTCACTTGGCCCACCCTCAATACCATAATTTAAACGGCATTGATCTCAAGTCCGTGATCGGCGCCGCCAGCACCATGGAGTGTTCGTTACCACCTGGTGGAGGTGGCAAATCTCCCAGAGTCTTGGATGCGATCAATGTTCTGACTCAATCGTTGGATGCCGTTGCCATTGCCTCACTGGGCGCAACGGAGAAAGTTGCTTCCTCAACAATCCATGGAATGAGGGATTTTCTCGAACTGATGGATCAAACGCGTGACATGGCTCGAAGGGTCAAACCTGCGCTAGCACAGTGCGAAAGTCTGGATGGGGTCAGCAAGCGCGAAGGACTCAAAACACTTAACCACATCGTAACTTTTCAGGCGCGTATTGAAGCGTACAAATACTTGAACCGACTCGAGGGCATGATCAAACGCCTAGTGAGTACTCTTGATCATGAGCATTTTTTTTCATTCGGGCAGAGAGAAATTAACTACGAGGAAATGTCCTTCTGGGATACAGACGAGAGCACCCGGTATTACAATTTTTCAGACAGTAACTCGGAGACACCACCTTGGTACATCCCGGGGCAGCCGCTATTGCAAGATGCACGATTCATCGCGAATGAGATCCGCAAGGTTAGAGTGAACATAAAGCTACCAAACATTCAATTTTGATACGAAGTGCTGCGTACGCTCGACGTTAATAAAGGGTGAAGCACCGGTGCGGTGCGGAGAGTGCTCCCCGCCCTGCACTGCACTGCACTGCACTGCACGCTTAGCGACTCACCAAGCGCGATTGCTTGCCGCGAATGGCTCGCATAATTCCGCCTTTTTCGAAATCAATGCTGCATTCGCTGCGTATATGAACTGCAATCAACCCGACTAGTGCTCTCAAGGTGGCCGTTAGACTTTTCCCATCATCATCTTAGGGAAGCGCTCAACACAGTCACCACTCCCGTCATCCAATAGACCGTTGAGTCTCAAATCAATCAGCTTGAGCATTCCGTCGCATTAACACCTAGCCCGACGAGATCTGGATGGGTGAAATGCGGGTGGTGAGCATCATGGGCTGAATCTCCTTTTAGTCCCTGCTGACAGGCTACGCGGCAATTCTCACGGTTTTATTTCACACGTCTTACATGTTGGCCGTGCAGGATGTTTTTTTGGGACGGGGCAGGACGCAACGGAGCGCGCAACCGATGAATGTGGGCAAGCAACAGGGCTTTACGCTGATCGAGTTGATGGTGGTGCTGGTGATCATCGGGATTGCCAGTGCGGCGATCAGTCTGAGTATTAAGCCGGATCCGCTGCAGTTGCTGCGCAAGGACGCTGAGCGTGTGGCGCAGTTGCTGCAGGTGGCGCAGGCGGAGGCGCGGGCGGATGGTCGGCCGATTGTGTGGGTGAGTGATGGCAAGGGCTTTCGCTTCAGTCGGCGCAGTGACAGTGGTCGGGGGTTTGAGCATTTCAAGGATGACCCGCAGTTGCGGCCGCGCACCTGGCAGAGTCCGAAGCTGGAGGTGCGGGTGGAGCCGAAGCAGAAGGTGGTGCTTAACGCCGAGTGGATCAACCCGCCGCTGCAATTGACCCTGTCTGATGGGCTCAATCGGCTGAGTGTGCTGCGCGATGCCAATGGCAGGATCAGTGTGCAATGAGCGATCAACGGGGCTTTACCCTGATCGAGGTGATGGTTGCGATTCTGCTGATGGCGGTGGTCAGTTTGATTGCGTGGCGCGGACTGGACAGTGTGACGCGGGCGGACAGTCATTTGCAGGCGAGCAGTGAGCAGAGCGACAGTTTGTTGCGGGCGTTGAATCAGTTGCAGCGTGATGTGGATATGCGTGCGGGTGTGGAGTTGAGTGAGCCGAAGAAGGTTGGCGTGGATGATGAGCCGCTGAGTGCGCCCCCTGCGTTGACGGTGCGCAGCAGTGATAGCAAGGGGTTTCGGTTGGATATCATTCGAAGTGCGGCGGATCAGCCTGGGGCTTTGCAGCGGGTGCGTTGGTGGGTCAAGGGGGATACGTTGTATCGGGCGGTGGCTGAGGCGCGCAGTCGTTATCCGTTGCCGGCGCCGGGGGCTGGGGTGGCGGTGTTGGATAGGGTGAGTGATGTGCAGGTGCGGGTTTGGGAGGTGGATAAGGGTTGGCGGCAGTTAAGTGGGAATCGGCGGGAGGATCCGTTGGGGTTGGAGGTTCGGTTGACGCGGGAGACGGCGCAGGGGGTGGAGCGGTATCGGCAGGTGATGGGGCCGTTGCAGTAGCTAGCATCACTGCATAACCTTGTGGGAGCGGGCTTGCTCGCGAATGCGGTGGGTCAGTTGATGGTGATTTGGCTGAGTGGACGCCTTCGCGAGCAAGCCC
>NZ_JASCPO010000357.1:0-3923 GCF_029960145.1 Pseudomonas sp. PS01299
GAGCAAGCCCGCTCCCACAGGAGATTGCATTCCAAATGTGGGAGCGGGCTTGCTCGCGAAGACTGACTTTCAAACGCCGCAGTCCCTAATGCTTCACCGCCAACTCCACCAGATGATCTTCAATCTCCTCCGGCTTGAGCACCAGCACGTCGCTTTCCAGGGCATCCAGCACCACTTCGGCGGTATTGCCGATCAGTGCGCCCGACAACCCGGTGCGCGCCACAGTGCCGATCACCGTCACCGCCGCCTGCAGCTTGTGCGCCATGAATGGGATCAGCACGTCGGCCGGGCCTTCCTCGATGTGCAGGTGTTCGTCGTCCACATCGAACTCGGCCTGAAACGCCTTGCACTGCTCGCGGTATTTCGCCTCGATGGTTTCCTTGAGTTGAAAGGTCGGATCCGCCGCCGAGAGCATGGGTGACGGATGCGCCGTGATCACATGCAGATGCGCCTTGGCGAGGCTGGCAATGTCGTAGCCGTGATCAATGATCGTGGTGTGCAAATGCCGGTGTTCGCCATCGGCATTGCCCACGTCCACAGCCGCAAGAATCACCCGGTCTTTCCAGGAAGTGGATGTTTTTACCAATAGCACCGGGGTCGGGCAGTGCCGCAGCAGTTTCCAGTCGGCCGGCGTCAGCAGGGCCTTTTTCAGCGCACTGTCGGGATAGTGCTGCTTGACCACCAGCCCGCAGCCTTCGGCCTGCTGCACATCGATGATGGTTTCATGCAGGCTCTCGTTCCACGCCTGTTCGGTGGTCGCGCTGTAGCCATCCGCCAGCAGCGCGGCTTTGAGCACGCCGAGCATGCCGGCGTGGTCGTGCTTGCGGTCGCACACCAGCAGGTGCAGATGGGCCTGGGTCACGCCGGCGATCAACTTGGCGCGCTTGAGCGCCAGGCTTTCCGAATGTTCGGGTTCGATGACCACCAGAATGCTGCGAATGGCTTGCATGAGCGGAGTCTCCAGCAAAGAAAAGGCACGGCGTTGCACAACTATAGTTGCTGCTCATGCGCCTGCGACTTGATACATATCAACGCCTGCGACTGGTGGTCTGCGGGCAGGCCGGTATAATCGGCGGCCTTTGCTCGTACACCTTTTACCGTGAGCCCCATGATCCTTCCCGAAATCCACGAATTCCTTGGCTGCCGCACGCCCGACGCCTGGGTCCAGGCGGCACTGGCCGATCAGGAAACCCTGCTGATCGACCACAAGAACTGCGAGTTCAAGGCCGCCAGTACCGCGTTGAGCCTGATTGCCAAGTACCATTCCCACGTCGACCTGATCAACATGATGTCGCGTCTGGCCCGGGAAGAGCTGGTGCACCACGAACAAGTCATGCGCATCATGAAACGCCGCAAGATCGAGCTGCGCCAGTTGCACGCCGGGCGTTACGCCTCGGGCCTGCGCAAAGTGGTGCGCAGCCATGAGCCGGTGAAACTGGTGGATACGCTGGTGGTCGGCGCATTTATCGAAGCGCGCAGTTGCGAGCGTTTCGAAGCGCTGGTGCCGCATCTGGACGAAGAACTCGGCAAGTTCTATTTCGGCCTGCTGAAAAGCGAGGCGCGGCACTTTCAGGGTTATCTGAAACTGGCTTACCAGTACGGCGACGCGAAGGACATCGCTCAGGTGATCGACAAGGTGCGTGCGGCCGAGCAGGAGCTGATCGAGTCGCCGGACGAAGAGTTCCGCTTCCACAGTGGTGTGCCGGCCGCGGCCTGAAACACAAACTGTTAAAAACTCTTAAGAGTATGAAATATCACCGAAAACCGGCCCCTGCGGCCGGTTTTTGCTGCCCGAAACAACGCCTCGCCGACGAATCCCGCCATACTGTCGCCCACTTCACACATGGGTTGGCAGACGGTCGTTATGGATAACCTGGGTTTTGGCAAAGTCCTGCTGGTCGAAGACGATGAGCGTCTGGCCACGTTGATTGCGCACTTTCTCGAACAACATGGCTACGAGGTGCGCGCGGTGCATCGCGGTGATCTGGCAGTGGCCGCGTTTCTCGAGTTCCAGCCCAAAGTGGTGGTGCTCGACCTGATGTTGCCGGGGCAGAGCGGCCTGCATGTGTGCCGGGAGATTCGCAGTGTGTCGGACACGCCGATTGTCATCCTTACCGCCAAGGAAGACGACCTCGACCATATTCTCGGCCTGGAATCCGGCGCCGACGACTACGTGATCAAACCGATCAAACCGCCGGTTTTGCTCGCGCGGCTACGCGCCTTGCAGCGGCGGCAGATGCCGGAAGCCGGCGTGGTCAGTGCGCTGGAGTTCGGGCGCTTGAGCATCGATCGCAGCTGTCGCGAAGTGCGTCTGGCCGGCGAGATCATCGAAATGACCACCATGGAATTCGAGCTGCTGTGGTTGCTGGCCAGCGCCGCCGGCAAGACCCTGTCCCGCGATGACATCCTCAATCGCATGCGCGGTATCGCTTTTGACGGGCTCAACCGCAGCGTCGACGTGTACATCAGCAAGTTGCGCAACAAACTCAAGGACAACCCGCGCGAACCGGTGTGCATCAAGACCGTGTGGGGCAAGGGGTATCTGTTCAATCCGTTCGCGTGGGAGCTGTAGATGCTGCGGTTATTCCTCGGGCTGTTTCTGGTGATGACGGTGGGCCTGGTCCTGGCGTTGCAGACTGTCGAGCGTACGTTCGATGCCTTGCTCGACTATCAGATGCAGGACTACAACCGCGAGGCGGTGCGTGGTCAGGCCTGGACGCTGGGGGAGTTGCTGCGCAACCTCGACGGCCCGGCCCGTGAAAAACAATTGCAGGCCCTGCGCCCGCACTATGGCCTGGGGTTGACCTTGGTCGACGCCGATCAACTGGCGCTCAGCGACGAGGAAAAAGCCGAGCTTGCTCAAGGCTTGCTGGTGATCCGCGACAAATACACCCAATACATTTCAGCCATCGACGGCGGCTCGCAACTGCTCAGCATTCGCTTGCCCGCCGAACCCAGCCTGATGCCGTTCTACATTGCCGGTGCCTACTTGATGATCGCCGTGCTGATCGGCTGTGTGTTGTTTTTCTGGGTGCGTCCGCACTGGCGCGATCTGGAAAAACTGCGTCTGGCCGCCGAGCGCTTTGGCGACAACGACCTGTCGGTGCGCATTCAACTGTCCAAGCGCTCGAACATTCGCGATCTGGCTGAACACTTCAACCTGATGGCGGCGCGCATCGAGAGTTTGATCGCCAATCAGCGTGAGCTGACCAACGCGGTGTCCCACGAACTGCGCACGCCGATTGCGCGATTGTCGTTCGAACTCGACCAGCTCAAGCAACAGCCGGACGCCAGCCAGAACCGCGAACTGATCGCCGACATGTACGCCGACCTTGGCGAGCTGGAAGAAATGGTCTCCGAGCTGCTGACCTACGCCAGCCTCGAGCGCGGCGCGACGGTGATCAAGTGCGAAAACATTCAAGCGGCCAACTGGCTCGACAGCGTGGTCGGCAGCGTGGCGCTGGAGGCGGAAGCGGCGGGGGTGCAGTTGCTGATTGGTGATTGCCTGCTCGACACCGTACGCATCGAGCCGCGCTTCATGGCGCGCGCAGTGATCAATCTGCTGCGCAACGCCATTCGTTATGCCGAGCAGCGAGTCGAGGTGACGCTGGTGCGCAGCGGCGATTACTACGAAGTGCGGGTCAACGACGACGGCCCGGGTGTGCCGGTGGAAGGTCGAGAGAAGATCTTCGAGCCGTTCTCGCGGCTGGATGCCAGTCGCGATCGGCGTACCGGTGGGTTCGGCCTGGGTCTGGCGCTGGTGCGGCGGGTGTCGCAGTCTCATGGCGGGCAGGTCGAGGTCGGGGAATCAGTGTGGGGTGGGGCGTCGTTCCGGATGACCTGGGCGCATCTGGACTGATTTGTGTAGACAGGTTGGGCCCTATCGCGAGCAGGCTCACTCCTACATTTGGAATGCATTCCCT
>NZ_JASCPO010000358.1:0-3897 GCF_029960145.1 Pseudomonas sp. PS01299
GCGGTGGGGTGGTGGCTGGCGCCTTCGCGAGCAAGCTCGCTCCCACATTGAAATGCATTCCCTTGTGGGAGCGAGCTTGCTCGCGAACGGCGCGACTCGGTTTCAGACCGTGGGCGGGCCGGGGTAGCCGCAATGGCCCCAGGACTCGGCGCGGGTGTACCAGGCCATCATCACCATCTGCTGCAATGAGCTGTGGCCCATGCGCAGCAGGCTCAATGAGCTGTTCTGCCAGCGCTCGAGGAAGTGGCGCATGGTCTCGGGGCTGGCGTTTTCCCAACTGCCCCAGATCCCTGTGAGCGGACCGCGGGTGACGGTCATGCCGAGCACATCGAACAATTGCCGGGTGAGTTTGAGCATTTCCGGCGACAGGTGATCGAGGCTGTAGTCCAGCGACTTCAGGGTGCCATCCACCGCACCGGGCATTTTCTCGGCGGCCACGGCGCCTTCGAGCATCACCGGAATCAGTGCGCGCAGAAACAGCAGGTCGCCGTCACGCAAAGTGACGAAGCCATTGGCTGCGACACTCGATGAACAGCCACTGAGGCTGGCGCCGAGGCCGGCGGTGGCGAGAAACGCTGTGGCGCCAAGGCTGAACTTCAGCAGGCCACGGCGCGACAGGGCAGGTGTTTCGGTCAGGCTTGGGTGCATTGTTGTTATTACCCGGCGGTGACGACGATTAGCGGATGAACAGCTTCTGGATCAGTTTCTGAATCGATTTGCCGTAGGGCGGATAGATCAACTTCGCGGCGTTGAAGCGCTGTTTGATCAGTACGCCCTTGGCCTTGCTGAAAGTCAGGAAGCCTTCGTGGCCGTGGTAATGGCCCATGCCCGATGGGCCGATGCCGCCGAACGGCATGTCGTCCTGCGCCACGTGCAGCAGGGTGTCGTTCAGGCACACGCCGCCGGAGTGGGTTTCGTGCAGCACGCGGTTCTGTTCGCGTTTGTCGTAGCCGAAGTAGTAAAGCGCCAGAGGACGCGGGCGCTGATTGATGTAGGCAAACGCCTGATCCAGATCCTGATATGGCACGATCGGCAGCAACGGGCCGAAGATTTCGTCCTGCATCACGGTCATCTCGTCAGTGACATTGAGCAGCAGGCTGTGCGGCATGCGCCGGCCCTGGCCTTGTTCGAACAGCGGGATCAGCAGCGCGCCCTTGCTCGTGGCGTCGCTGACATAACCGTTGAGCCGGGCCAGTTGGCGTTCGTTGATGATCGCGGTGTAGTCCGGGTTGTCGGCGAGGGTCGGATAGAAATTGTTGACCACCTGACGATAGGCTTCGACGAACGCGCCGACGCGGTCTTGCGGCACCAGCACGTAATCGGGGGCGACGCAGGTCTGGCCGGCGTTCAGGGTCTTGCCGAAGGCGATGCGTTCGGCGGCGTCCTTGAGCGGCACGTCGCGAGAGACGATGGCCGGGGACTTGCCGCCCAGTTCGAGGGTCACCGGGGTCAGGTTTTCCGCCGCAGCGCGCATCACGTGTTTGCCGATGCTGGTGGCGCCGGTGAACAGCAGGTGATCAAAATGCAGGCGGGAGAACGCCACGCCGATGTCGGCCTCGCCCAGCACCACGCAGACCAGATCTTCGGGGAAAATCCGTCCCAGCAGGGTCTTGAGCAACTGGCCGGTGGCCGGGGTCGATTCGCTGAGCTTGAGCATCACCCGGTTGCCCGCCGCCAGCGCGCCGACCAGTGGGCCGATGGCCAGATACAACGGGTAGTTCCACGGGACGATGATGCCGACCACG
This sequence comes from Pseudomonas sp. PS01299, assembly GCF_029960145.1. Classification (NCBI taxonomy): domain Bacteria; kingdom Pseudomonadati; phylum Pseudomonadota; class Gammaproteobacteria; order Pseudomonadales; family Pseudomonadaceae; genus Pseudomonas; species Pseudomonas sp. PS01299. The sequence continues at coordinate 1,746 of NZ_JASCPO010000358.1, forward strand.
CCAAGCGGCTGGTACACGACTTTCGCCGACGCTGGCTGAAAGGCCATGCCGACTTTGCGTCGCGACGACTTCATCCAGCCCTTGAGGTGGCGGCTGGCGTAATGGATGCCGTGCAGGCTGGGCATCAGTTCGGCGAGCAGGGTTTCATCGGCGCTGCGATGACTGAAATCTGCGCTGATGGCATTGACCAGCGCCTGCCGCTCATTACTGAGCAAGTCGCGCAACGCCTTGAGCCATTGCTGGCGCTGATCTGCCGGTGGCATCGGGTTGGCGGCATAGGCGGCGCGCTGTGCCGCGAACAGCCGATCCAGCTCTTCCAGGGGCTGTTGCAGCGTTTGCAGATAAGCAATGTCGGCAGTCATCGTCGGCTCCGGATTTATTGTAGTGATGACTTTCTAGAGTCTATGCTCTAGAAAGTCAAATGACTTCCCGACACAGCTTTGTTTTATCCAGTTCCGGTTAGGTCGTAAGATGCCCCTCACCGCACTCTGAATTAAAGCTCAAGCCATGGCCCCACGAATAAAAACCAGCGAGCGCATCGTGCAGAACAGCCTCGAACTGTTCAATCAGCAGGGCGAGCGCAGCATTAGCACCAATCACATCGCCGCCCACATGGAGATTTCTCCGGGCAATCTGTACTACCACTTCCCGAACAAGCAGGCGATCATCGCCGTGCTGTTCAGTGAGTACGAGACGCTTGTGGACAGCTTTCTGCGCCCGCCGCAGGGGCGTGCCGCCACCGTCGAAGACAAGCGCTATTACCTCAAGGAGCTGCTGTCGGCGATGTGGGGTTACCGCTTTCTGCATCGGGATCTGGAACACCTGCTCGACAGCGACCCGGACCTGGCCGCGCGCTACCGGCGTTTCTCTCAGCGCTGCGTGATTCAGGGCATGGCGATCTACGAGGGCTTCGTCGCCGCCGGCATTCTCAAGATGGATCGGGTGCAGATCGAATCCCTGACGATCAATGCCTGGATCATCCTCACCTCGTGGGTGCGCTTTCTGTGCACCACCCGGGAAAACTCCAACCACCTCAGCGAACAGGCCATCAAGCGTGGCGTGTATCAGGTGCTGGTGCTGGAGGCCGGGTTCGTCACCGATCAGGCGCGCGAGGAGGTGAATGCCTTGTTCGACGAGTTCTACGTGCCGCTGGCCCAGGCCCTCGAGGAAGGGCGGTAACCCATTTCGAAGTCGCTCACAGGAGTCCGTTATGCCGATTGCGCAACTGCTCAGCCCGAATGCACTGGATGCCCGCAAGGAGCAGCCGGGGCTGGTGATTCTCGATTGCCGTTTTGCCCTCGAAGACCCGGACTACGGGCAGCGCAGCTATGCCGAAGGGCACATTGCCGGCGCCCGCTTCGCCGACCTTGAGCGTGACCTCAGTGGCAAGGTGGTCAAAGGCGTGACCGGGCGTCACCCGCTGCCTGAGCCTGCGGCGCTGATCGAGCGTCTGCAGGCGTGGGGCATCCATGCCGACAGCGATGTGGTTTTGTACGACGACGGCCCCGGTGCCTATGCGGCCCGCGCCTGGTGGTTGCTGGCGTGGCTGGGCAAGCGCGATGGCGTGTTCATTCTCGACGGCGGGCTGAAGGCCTGGCACGCGGCGGGTCTGCCGCTGAGTCTGGACGCGCCGTCGGTCAGCCGGGGCAACTTCAGCGGTCAGCCGGACATGAAACTGCTGCTGAGCGCCGAGCAATTGCACAAGCGCCTCGGTCAGCCGTCCCTGACCCTGATCGACGCCCGGGCCTTGCCGCGCTTCAAGGGTGAAGTGGAGCCGATCGATCCGATTGCCGGGCACATTCCCGGCGCGCAGTGCGCAGCGTTTACCGAAAACCTCGGCAGCGACGGGCGATTCCTGCCGGCGGAGCAGCTCAAGCAGCGCTTTGCCGCGAAACTCGGCGAGCGTTCGCCTTCGGAGCTGGTCGCCTATTGCGGCTCCGGGGTGACGGCGTGTCACAACCTGTTTGCGTTGTGCCTGGCGGGGTATCCGCTGGGTTCGCTGTATGCCGGGTCGTGGAGTGAGTGGATCAACGAGCCTTCCCGAGGCATCGCCACGGGCGAATAAAGTCACCATACCCCCAATGTGGGAGCGGGCTTGCTCGCGAAAGCGGTGTGTCAGTCAACCATGATGTGTGCTGAAACACCGCTTTCG
>NZ_JASCPO010000359.1:0-3873 GCF_029960145.1 Pseudomonas sp. PS01299
AAACCTTGGGGGAGCGGGCTTGCTCGCGAATGCGGTGGGTCAGTTGATGGTGATTTGGCTGAGTGGACGCCTTCGCGAGCAAGCCCGCTCCCACAATTGGATTGGGTTTGGTCAGTTGGGGAATGGTTGGTTTGTGAGCTGTCATCGCTGGTAGGTCAGCTCCCATGAAGCTGGTAGATATTGGTCGGCTGTCGGGCCGTCATCGCGAGCAGGCTCACTCCTACAGTTGGATTGGGTTTGGTCAGTTGGAGGGTGGTTGGCTGGCAGGCTGTCATCGCTGGCAAGCCAGCTCCCACAGGGGGTGGTGGGGTTTTAGCTGAGGACGACGACGCCGCCGGGGAGTTCGGTGCATTTGACGCCGTAGGCGTCGCGGATCAGCAGGGCGACGCCGGCGAGTTGGTCGAGGCTGAAGCGGGCCTGGACGCGGCGTTGGCCGAGGTCGCGGTTGAGCAGCAGCAACATGCCGGGGCGGTAGCGGTTGATCTCGTCGATCATCTGGCTGAGGGTTGCGCCGTTGAATACCAGTACTTGTTGGCGCCAGTTCATCACCGCTGCGGTGTCGACGCTCTGCACCGCGCCCACCTGTTGCCCGTCGTAGGTCAGTTGCTCACCGGGCTGCAAGCGCAGACTGCGGCCATCGACATTGACGTCCACCGAACCATCCAGGCAGGTCACGCAGACTTGCTGATCGGTGTTACGCAGGTTGAACCGCGCCTGACTCGCCCGCAACCACCCGCCTCCGGCCTGCATCGCCAGTGGCAACCGCGCGGTCTGTACTTCGACTTCGCCGCTGACCAGTTCGAAACCCTGCACGCCGTCATCGCCGGAGCGCTGGTTGATGCGGGTTTGTGTATTCAGTTCCAGGCTCACGCCATCGGCCGGTTCGACCCGGCGCTGCTCGCCGACTTCAGTGATGTAATCGGCGCCGAGGCCACCAAAGCCTCCCGGAATCGTCCCGCGCACCAGCAGAAACGCCGCCGACGCAGCAATGGCGCCACCGAGAAACGCGCGTCGGCCGAAGCGCCGAGGCGATTGCAGCATTTCAGCGGCAGGCTGCAGGTTGTGCCACAACACCTTGGCCTCTTCGAAAGCGCGGGCATGTTCGGCGCTTTGCGCGCACCAGTCGCGCAACGCCCGGGCGTCGGCCACGGTGGCGCGGCCCGAGGTCAGCAAGATCAACCAGTCGTGGGCTTCGTTGTGCAGAGTCTCGGCCGCCGATGGCTTGGCAGGTGTCAGTCGAAAGATGTTCAAACGCGCAGGTTCTCAACGAATTGATCGGGCACTATTCAGATGACGGTTTTCCGGCCCCGCGACCGAACCGCTGAAACACTTTTCTTTCCAGCTTCGCTGCGCAGTGCCCCAACGCGGCTTTGATTTCCTTCTCGACCATGCGCGTGGAAATGCCGAAGCGCTGGGAGATTTCCAGGTGCGGCGCCTCCTCCAGCCGCGCCGCGATGAAGATTCGGCGACGTCGTGCGGGCAGCTCGTAGAGGGCACTGAGCAGCGACTGGATTTCCTTTTGTCCACCAACCACCCGCGCCGGATCCAGCGCCTCGTCGCCGATCTGCAGCAGCTCTTCGACTTCCTCGCCAGTGAGCAGGCGCGCATCGGCCTGACGGCGGTCGGCGGCGATGTTCAGGGCCATGCGATAGAGGTAGGCATTGGGCCGCAGCAGGTTCGGCGGCGTTTCCATGCGGTCGACCCGCAGGTAGGTTTCGTGCAGCACGTCGTTGGCCAGATCCTCCGAACCGAGACGCCTGCGCAAGCGCACCCGAAAGTCCTCGTAGGACGTCAGGAACAGCTGGACCATCGAACCTTGTCCGGTGTCTTTCATCCCCCGGAAACTCCTTCCCATTTGGTGCATTCCATGCGTTTCCCTGACGACTCCGGTAACAACAGCAACGTGACCGGCTGACGCAACGCGCTGGGCGTCGGCCGGTCGATCCTGAGATTGCGAAAGCTCTCCACCAGCGCGGTATCGCGCCGTTCATCACCGGTCGAAGTGACCAACCGGTTGTGCTGCACCACGCCGTCACGCCCGACCCATACCTGCAACACCGCGCGATAACTGCCTGGGCGAGTCAGTGGCGAACGGCACAGGTTGCGCTCGATCGCCGCTTGCACGGCGGTGGCGTAGCTGCGACTCACAGCGGCGCTAGCCGGCGTGGTTTTGTCCAGGGCCGACGGCACGTCCTCGACCTGCGCCACTTGCAAGGTGAACGCATCGTCGCGGGCATAGCGCGCCATCAGGCCACTGCCGCCGAGCAAACGGCGCAAGGCGTCGGCAGCGGTGTATTCGCCATCGACCGCCAACGAGCGCCGGCCACGACTCAACTGACTGTCGACCAGCGCCGCCACCCCGGTGGCATGGCTGTACTGATCCAGCGCCCGGGCCAGGTCCTGCGCCGGAATGTGCAGCGTCATGCGCATGTCCGCCGGCACCGGTTCGGCTGTCACCCCGCCGCTGAACCAGCCAAGCAGCAGCCCCAGACCCACCCGGCGCACAAGAGTCGCTGAACGCTGAAGACCGTCCCTGGAACTGCCTCGCTGCACGGCTGACGTACCCCTGAAAACCGTCATCCTGATGGCTGTTTATGAATCTGGTGTGACGGGCGGTGCAAAAAAACCATCACGGGATTCGCGCAAGGCTTGAACTAGACTGCAATCAGAGAACGGCCGCTTCGGGCCGGCCAGGAGGCTTGCATGAAATCACTGTGGAAATTCGCCCTCGGCGGGCTGCTGCTGAGCGCCTTCGCCAGTGCCCACGCCGAACAGCCGCTGGGCTGTGTGGAGGTGACGGTGGGCGGCTACAAGGCGCCGAATTACGATTGTCTGAGTCAGCAGATGGGCAACAATCCCGAGGGCGCTGCCGCTGCGCAGAAGAATCAGGAAGCAATGAACGTTCCCGTGAACAAACGGCCACCAAATCAGGTTGGCCTCGCAACCCCGGCCGCAACTGGAACACGCATGGGCAACACCTTCGGCACCTCAGTCAAACCACAACGCCCACCCGCCAATAACGGAACCTCCCCATTAACCAATAAATGAGTCAAAACACCTGAGGCTAAGAAACTCACACACCTAAAGGAAGGGGAAACACACCTGTGGCGAGGGGATTTATCCCCGATCGGCTGCGCAGCAGTCGTCAATGTTGGGCCTGCTACGCAGGCCATCGGGGATGAATCCCCTCACCACAAGGAACACCTCAATCACAGGGTATGCACGTCAGTCGCTTGGGGTTTGGCGGAAGCTTACGGCCAGGCGATTCCAGCTGTTGATGGTAGTGACGGCCATGGTCAAATCCACCAGTTCAGCCTCACTGAATTGCGCTTTGGCCATCTGGTAAACATCATCCGGCACATGACTCTCGGCCAACAACGTCACGGCCTCAGCCCAGCCCAGGGCGGCGCGTTCACGCGGATTGAAAAAGCCGCTGTCGCGCCACACCGCGATCGCATACAACCGCCGATCACTCTCCCCGGCCCGCCGCGCGTCCACCGAGTGCATGTCGGTGCAGAACGCGCAGCCGTTGAGCTGCGAGGCGCGGATCCTGATCAGTTGCAACAGCGGCGCCTCGATGCTCAGGTCGCTGGTCAGCGCCTCCATGGCGATCATCGCTTTCATCGCCTTGGGCGATGCGTTGTAGTAGTCCAGACGCGGGGACATGGCAGGTCTCGGGAAGCGGAATGATGAGTTCACGGTAAGCGCAGAGCCCTCGGCATTACAGCCCCAATTCCACGGAATATCGCTACACCACTGCCGCCCGCCAAACACACAACCTTGTAGGAGTGAGCCTGCTCGCGATAGCGGTCATTCAGTCACCGCCATGTTGGAGGTGCCGACCTCATCGCGAGCAGGCTCACTCCTACAAGT
>NZ_JASCPO010000035.1:0-39887 GCF_029960145.1 Pseudomonas sp. PS01299
TAGGACCTCTTCGCGAGCACGCCCGCTCCCACATTGGATTTCCAGTGAGCACAAATTTTGTGTACACCCGAGAACTACCGTGGGAGCGGGCTTGCTCGCGAAGAGCTTCACCTCGGTCTGACTGTCACTCCACCGGATCACTGACTGGCCTGGCAATGATCGCCTTCAACTCGCTGGTCATCGGGAACTCAAGGTTCAAGCCTTTCGGCGGGATCGGCTGTTCGAACCACTTACGGTAGATCCCGTTGATCTCCCCCGAGCTGTACAGATCCGCCAGCGCGTCGTTCACCAGCGCGAGGAATGGCGGATCATCCTTGCGCACCATGCAGCTGTAGATTTCCCGCGATTGTTCCTCCCCCACCACGACCCAGTTGTGCGGGTCCCGCGCCTTGGCCCGCTCGCCGTAGAGCAATGCGTCGTCCATGTAGAAGGCCGCTGCCCGTCCCGACTGCAGCATCTGGAACGCCTCGCCGTGATCCTTGGCGCTGATCACGAACATGTTCAGTTTGTGGTCAAGGTTGTAGCTCTTCAGATAGCGCTCGTTGGTGGTGCCGGCGGTGGTCACCACGTTCTTGCCGCGCAGGTCATCGAAGCTGTGAATGCCGCTGTCCTTTGCGGTCAGCAACTGCCCTTTTACGTAGATGAAACCGTAGGAGAACGCGACCTGTTTCTGCCGCTCGGCCGTCACCCCGGTGGAGCCGCACTCAAGATCAACCGTGCCGTTCTGCACCAGCGGAATCCGCGTCTGCGATGTCACCAGGTTGTACTTCACCTTCAGCTCCGGCAACGCCAGTTGCTGCTTGATCCGCTCGACAATCTTGCCCGCCAGCTCCACCGAATACCCCATCGGCTGCCCGGTGTGATCGCCCACATACGAGAACGGCACCGACGCATCGCGATAGCCCAGGGTGATGCTGTTGGCGCTGGCGATCTTGCCAAGCGCGCCGGTCAGCGGCACTTCATTGGCCTGCGCCTGGGCGCCGATGAACAGCGCCAGTGTGCAGCCGAGCAACGTGATTTTTTGCATTGTTATTCTCCGTTGTGGTTGGGGTGTTGAGCAGAATCCGTCACGCCGCACGGGGATTGAAGCCGTGCAGATCAATTGAGGGGCGTTGCTGGCCAATCAGTTCGCTGAGCAACTGCCCGCTGCCGCAGGCCAGGGTGAAACCGAGCGCGCCGTGGCCGAGGTTGAGCCACAGATTGCGATACGCCGTGGCGCCCAGCAGCGGTACGCCGGTTGGGGTGGCCGGGCGCATGCCCGCCCACTCCACAGCCGCGTCGTAATTGCCGGCATCGGGAAAGGTGTCGCGGGCCTGGCGCTTGATCAGTGCCAGCCGCTCGGGATCTACCGCCGGGTCGAAACCGACGATGTCGACCATCGCCGCCACCCGTAACTGTTCGCCGATGCGCGCGTAGACGATCTTGCGGTCGTAGTCGGTGATGCTCACGTCCGGCGCCCGATGCCCGTTGCCGATCGGCACGGTCAGGCTGTAACCCTTCAGCGGATACAGCGGCACGTGCAGGCCGGGCAGCGCCAGCAAAGAGCTTCGGTGCCCGGCGGCGATCACCAGTTGGTCGACCGGCAGGGTTTCGTCGCCAAGCTCAATGGCGGTGACGGCGCCGTGGCTGTGACGAATGCCGGTGACTGCCTGACCGAGACGAAACTCGCAACGGCCCGACGCCTTCAATCGCACCGCCAACTGCTGGCAGAAGGCGTGACAATCGCCGACTTCTTCATCCGGCGTGTAGATCGCGCCCACAAACGGCGCCTTGGTCAAGGCCGGTTCCAGTTGCGCACATTCGATGGCGGACAACACCTGTTGTTGCTGCGGATCGGCCAGGCCCTTGCGCGCATGGTCGAAGCTGGCGGCATTGCGGAAGGTCACCAGTTTGCCGTTGCGCCGCCAGTTGAAACCGGTAAGTCCGTCATCCTCGCGCCAGCGTTTCAGCGTGCTCTGGCTGAACAGCGCCAGACGCAACAGATGCGCCGCGTTTTCGCGGTTGACCGAGGTGCGGCAGGCGGCGAGAAACGACGCCATCCAGCGCCACTGCGCCGGGTCCAGACGCGGGCGCAGCTTGAGCGGTGAGTCGCCGCGCAGCATCCAGCCGATCGCCTGCAACGGCACGCCGGCATCGGCCAGCGGCGCCACATAGCGGTAGGACAACTGGCCGCCGTTGGCGAAGCTGGTTTCGCTGCCCAGCGACTGCCGCGCCTCGACCACTGTCACTTCGAAACCGTCGCGCACCAGCGCATAGGCCGTTGCCAACCCGATCACGCCGCCGCCGATGATGCACACACGCTGAGCCATGTCCGTCCCTATTTCTATGTGAAGACGAGGCTGAGGTTAGGGTGAGGTGACAGGCGCCGAACAATGAATAAAGATGCCAGACCTATAAACAAAGGTTATGGCCTCGCCATGCGCCTTCGCCACATCGAGATTTTCCAGGCCATCCGCCAGACCGGCTCGGTCAGCGCCGCTGCGCAATTGCTGCACGTCTCGCAACCGGCGGTGACCAAAGTGCTGCAGCACGCCGAGCAGCAGTTGGGCTTTCCGTTGTTTCTGCGGGTGCGCGGTAAATTGCAGGCGACCCCGGAAGCGCTGGAGCTGGAGCGCGAAGTCGACAAGGTCACGGAAAGTCTGCAAGGCGTGCGGCGCCTGGCACAGAGCCTGCGCCGCGAACCCGGCCACAGCCTGCGGATCGGCGCGACTCCGGCGCTGGCGCTGTCGCTGCTGCCGCCGGCGATCCGGCAATGGACGGCACAGTTCCCGGACATCGCCTGCGAACTGTCCAGCGCCCACAGCCGCGAGTTGATGCAGAACCTGCTGATGCGCGAAGTGGACGTGGCCCTGACGTTGCAGTTGCCGGATCACCCGGGGCTGAAAGCGCAGCCGCTGGCGGCGGGGGTGCTGGTGGCGTTGGCGCCAAAGGACTTCTGGCCGCCGGCAGACGTCGGCAAACCGCTGCCACTGATGGCGCTTGCGGATGTGCCGCTGATTGGTTTATCCAGCGCCGATCCATTGGCGGCAAGGCTCGACAGCTATCTGGAAGCGGTGGAGCCACCGCCACGGGTGCGGATTGCCGTGCAGACCTATTCGCTGGCACGGGCGATGGTCGAGTCCGGCGCCGGCGTCGCGGTGATCGATCCGTTCACCGCATTGGGCGCCTCTGTGGCAACCACCACCCTCCGCCCCCTCGCCCCGCCACTGCCGATCACTTTGTACGCCGTGACCCGCGCCAGCGAGCCACCACCGCATACGCTCAACGATCTGCTGCAGATTTTCAGCCAGCGAGCTCAGCAACAACTCAATAACCTGCACTCGGCACAAGTCTGATGTGGGAACACAATCTAATGTGGGAGCGGGCTTGCTCGCGAATGCGGTGTGTCATTCAACAGAGATGTTGTCTGAACCAACGCATTCGCGAGCAAGCCCGCTCCCACAGGGAGATTGGGGACAATTCCGGTTAGAGGACATAAAACAGAATCGCCACAAAGTGCAGCAGACTCCCGGCGATCACGAACAGATGCCAGATCCCGTGCGCATGCCGTAACCGGTGATCCAGGGCAAAAAAGATAATGCCCACGGTATACAACACCCCGCCCGACGCCAGCCAGGCAAACCCTGCCGTGCCCAACGCCGCAATCAACGGTTTGACCGCCACCAGCACGATCCAGCCCATCACCGCGTAGATCACGATCGACAGGATCCGCGCTTCCGAGCGTGGTTTGATCTCCTGCAGGATGCCGATCAGCGCCAGCCCCCAGACAATCCCGAACAACGTCCAGCCCCACGGCCCGCGCAGCGTCACCAGGCAGAACGGCGTGTAGCTGCCGGCGATCAGCAGGTAGATCGAAAAGTGATCGACCTTCTTCATGATCGCTTTCTTGCGCCCGCGCACGCTGTGGTACACGGTCGAGGCGCTGTAGAGCACCAGCAAGGTAAAGGCGTAGATCGCCACGCTGACGATCTTCCACGGACTGCCGTCGAGGCTGGCAATCACCAGCATCCACACGCCGCCGATAAATGCGGCCACGGCCCCGACCAGATGCGTCCAGGCGTTGAGTTTTTCCCCGTGATACATGTGTCGCTCACCTCGTTATTCGTTACCGCAGCGCGCAAGGCTCGGGCCTTGAGCGTAAAAGCGCAATGTTTCTGTTCAACGCGGACCTGCGCACGCCACGGTAATTGGGCACAATCGGTCGATACCAAAAAGAGTCCGCGCCATGCTGATCGACGAAGAATTGACCCTGAAAAAACTCGAGGTGTTCCTCGCCTTCATGCGCACCGGCAACCTGGCGCGCGCCGCTGTCGAGTTGCAGACCAGCAATGTCAGCGTGCACCGGGCGATCCATTCGCTGGAAAGCGCCCTGCGCTGCCCGCTGTTCAAGCACGAAGGGCGCAACCTGACGCCCCTGGAAAGCGCCTACGTGCTCGAAGAACGCGCGCAGAAGCTGATCCAGGACGTGGTCGAGAGTGTGCGCCTGACCCGCGAGGCCGCCGGTTTCTCCGCTGAACGCTTCAAACTCGGCTCGCTGTACTCGCTGACGGTGAAAACCGTACCGCAACTGATCATGGGCCTGAAGATCCGCCGCAGCGAACTCAACATCGACCTGATCCTCGGTTCGAACATCGACCTGCTCTACAAGCTGAAGAACATGGAAGTCGACGCGATTCTGGTGTCGCTGGACGACACGGTCAGCGACCCGGACTGCGAGCAGATCCCGTTGTTCTCCGATGACATTTTCCTCGCCACGCCGGCAGATTCAAGATTCGCTCAACGCAGTGAAGTCGATCTGGCAGAGGTGCGCGATGAAACCTTCATCACCCTGACCCAAGGCTTCGCCACCCATCAGGACGGCATTCGGGTGTTCAAGCAGGCGGGGTTCGAGCCGAAGGTGGCGATGCAGGTCAACGACATCTTCACCCTGCTGAGCATGGTCAGCTCGGGGGTGGGTTATGCGTTGCTGCCAGGAAGGATTGCGGCGGTGTACGAGAACCGGGTGAAGCTGATTCCGTTGCAGGAGAAGTATCGGTTGCAGCAGCACATTGGTGTGGTGTTTCTCAAGGCCAAGGAGCGCGATCCGAATCTGCTGGCGTTGCTGGCGGAATGTCGGATGTATGCCAATCGCCAGACTTGAGACCGAGTCGCGCCCTTCGCGAGCAAGCCCGCTCCCACAGGGGAACGCATTCCAAATGTGGGAGCGGGCTTGCTCGCGAAAGCGTCAGGTCAGACAACTGAAATTCCGGATCTAGCCCACAATCCCGCGAACAATGAAGAACAACAGCGACGGCCCCAGCAAACAGCCAAGCCCAGTATGGAACGTAGCGGTCAACGCCCCATAAGGCACCAACCGCCGATCCGTCGCCGCCAGCCCCGCGGTAACCCCACTCACCGTCCCGGCCAGACCACCGAACACCATCGCCGAGCGCGGGTTATCCAGGCCCATCCAGCGCGCTGCGACCGGCGTGCCGACCATCACCAGAATCGCCTTGATCAACCCGGTGGCAATCGACAGCGCCATCACATCCGAAGTCGCGCCAATCGCTGCGCCAGTCACTGGGCCGACGATGTAGGTCACCGCGCCCGCGCCGATGGTGGTCATGCTTACCGCATCGCGATACCCGAACGCCCAGGCCATGCTCGCGCCGACAATGAACGGCAGGATTGTGCCCAGCAGCAGCGCAATCACACCAATCAACCCGGCCTTCTTCGCCTCGGTCGCCTGCACTTCGAACGCCGTGGCGACGATCGCGAAATCCCGCAGCATCGCACCGCCCATCAGGCCGATGCCGGAGAACAGCGTCAGATCCGCCAGGCCTTTCTGGCCACCGGTCAGGGTGCCGCCGACCCAGGCCAGCACCAGACCGATGACGATGGCAATCGCCGAGCCGTGAATGCGTCCGAAGGTCAGGCGTTTCGAGAGAATCACCGAGACCCACATGATCACGCCGACGAAGGCGAAGGCAGTGACCAGACCGTTGTGTTCCAGACCGTTTTCAATGAGTGCCCACATGTCAGCGACCTCCTACCGGGGTGCCGACCGGGGTGACTTCCACCGGTTCGTCGGGCAATGGTTCACCCTTATGGGTGCGGCTGATCAAGGCAATCGTGCAGCCACAGACCAGCACCGAACCGATGGCCGCCAGCACCGCCACCGGGCCGCCGTGCAGGGCGGTGACGACGTTCTGTTGCGCGGCCATCGCCACCACCACCGGAATGTACATCGCGCCCCAGAAGCCGACGCCCATCTCGCAATCCTTGGTCATGCCGCCGCGCTTCTGCATCCACAACCGCGCGCAGATCAGCAGGATCATGGCGATGCCGACCCCGCCGACGTTGGATTTGACGCCCAGCAACACGCCGAGCATGTCACCCATGATCACCCCTGCCAGCGTACAGATCGCCAACAGCGCCACACCGTAAATAATCATTGTTGTAGTCCTCAAAGTGCATCGTCGAATGTTGTTTTTGTTGTTCGAAGCCTGAGTCGCGGCGGTTTATGGTCGGCGGCCACCCTCCTCTCGCAACAGCGCCTGCAAAGTGTCCAGACGCGCACTGTCAAAGGCAGTGACCGTGCCCGATTCAAACACCCGGCGCGCCAGCCCGGTCAGCACCGCACCGGGCGGCAGTTCGATTTGTAAACGTACGCCGCGCTCGTAAGCGCTTTGCACGGTGCCGCGCCAGTCCACCACGCGGCACATGTTGAAGGCGAGGTCGTCGCGCAAGGCATCAGGCTTGATCAGCGGACGCGCGCGGCTGCCACTCAGGTAAGCGATTTTCGGGGGCTTCAGTGCAACCTTGGCGAAGGCTTCGGCGAGGGTTTGCGCCGGTGCCTCCAGCAGCGGGCAGTGCGACGGCACGCTCACCGCCAGGCGTTTCGCCAGACCGGCGCCACGACTGCGCGCCAGTTCCGCCACCGCTTGCATCGCCTTGTCGCTGCCGGCAATCACCACCTGGTTATCGGCATTGATGTTGGCCAGATACACCGGCGACTCCGCGCTGTGCACCTGCGCCAGCAGCGTTTCGACGGTGGATAATTGCAGGCCGATGATTGCGGTCATGCCAAAGCCTTGTGGATAAGCCTGCTGCATCAACTCGCCACGCAGGCTGACCAGATTTAACGCATCGCTGAAGCTCAGCGCCCCGGCGACCACCGCTGCCGGGTATGCGCCGATGGACAGGCCGGCGACGTAATCCGCCGTGAGTCCGTCCTGCAGCAACTGCCGCGAGGCAGCGACCCCGGCGATCAACAGGCACAACTGAACCGCCCGGGTGCTACGCAGTGCGTCGGCAGAATCGAGCAGCGCGACATCTTCACCGAGCACGTCGCTGGCCTCGGTCAAGGTTGCCCGAGGCAAACGCTGGAGCATGCCCGGTTGCTGCGCGCCCTGACCGGGGAACACCAACAGGCTGCTCACGCTGCCTGCTCCTGCGGGTTCCACGGGTCAGCCACCAGACACGCTTGATGGGCGTTTTTCAGCAGCACCCGTGCAGAACCGCCGGCCCATTCGCGCAACGCGACTGCACCGAACGGCGTCTGCAATTGCATGTCGACCCGGCACACGGCGTGATCAAAAACCGCGACCAGTTTGCGTGCCTGATTACGCGTGATCAGTTGCGGTGTCCGCAGAATCAGATCGAGATCGCTGGCCGCGTGCATCGCCCTAAAACCACTGGCCAATTCAAACCCGACACTACCGCTGATACCCCAGACCCAACCGCAATCATCGAGCATCGGCCACAGTTGTTTGAGTGCCTGCATCACCGGTAAATCGCGCTCGCACTCAACATGACACAGCGCCTCAGGACTAACGCGACAGGCAATCGAATCGACCGCCATGAACGCCGCCAGCCGCTGCTCACGCAACACACCGCGCACACCGACCGCGATAAAACCCTCATCGCTCAACGCCCGCCGCACCACCACCGGTTGCCCGGCAGCCAGCGACTCGATCGCCCACTGCGGCGCATCCGCCGGCAACTGCGCCGGGGTCATGCCCCAGAGCAGGTCGTGAGCCAGTGGCATGTTCACCACTGCGCCCTCAGCAGTTCACGCACGCGGCTGGAGGCTTGGCGATTTTTTGCTCCGAGACGATTGCTCAAGTCAGTGCTGGCGATATCGCCGATGGCCTGTTTCAGGCACCCGGTCACCCGCGCCAGATCCTCCGCCGTCGGCTGCTCGATCTGCTGCACCGAGAGGGTTTCCCAGAGCAATCCGAGGCTGGCGTAGCTGTCGATGTCATAGGCCATTGGCGGCACGCTGGCGGACAGTGCTTCCAGTTCCTCGACACTGCGCAGCGTCACTCGCGCCGCCGAGGCCTTGCCCATCGCATGCACCATCACCCCGGGATCGCGCAGGGCAATCAAACGGTTGGCCTGATAACCATGAGCAAGAAACGCCCCGGACATGGCCTTGCCCACCAGCAGCGCAATCACCGGATGCCCGGCCAGACGGGCGCGGGCATAACTGTCCGCCGCACCGGCCAGTGCCTGATGAATGCCGAGGGCTTCTTCGCGACGACCGTAAGCCTGGCTCGGGACGTCGACGATGGCGATGATCGGGCGCTTCTGCGCTTTGTCGCGATCCGCCGTGATCGCGTCATCTACAGCCTTGGCCAGACCCCAGCCTTCGAGCAAACCGACTTCGCCATTGCGAGCCCGTGGGAAACGGTTGTCGGGGTCAGCGACCACCGCAATAAAGCGTCCAAGTTCGCCATCGGCCACTTGCAACGATGGCGGCAAACCTTCTACGGCTTTCGCGCCCGCGCTCAGGGCGTTGAACCAGTTCAAACCGCGCACGGAATAACCACTCATGAGCGCTCTCCTTGATACAGATCGCGAACCACCGACGGTTCGATTTGCTTGGCGGTGTCCAAACGGTTCAGGCGTTGCAGGAACCAATCGGCGCGCTGACTGCGCGGCTTAGCGGGCAAACCCTGCTGCAGCAATTCACCGACCTGCTGACGGATCTGCGCCACATCATCGGCGACATAACGATCCACCAGCCCGCTGGCGAAACGCTGTTCGCCGCCGGTCAGGCTCCAGATGAAGGGCCGGTCGCGGGAGTCGTATTCCTCGATCCCGGCTTCCTGCTCGATCACCTGCGGCCCGTTCAAACCGAGACGCGCTTCCTGGGTCACCAGCAAATAACTGCACAGCGCAGCGGCAATCGACATGCCGCCGAAACAACCAACACTGCCCGCGACCACACCGACCACCGGTTGGTACTGCTGCAAATCGACAATCGCCGCATGAATATCGGCAATCGCCGCCAGCCCGAGGTTGGCTTCCTGCAAGCGCACGCCACCGGTCTCCAGCAGCAACACGGCGCGGGTCGGAATGCCTTTGCGGTTGTCTTCGGCGGCCAGTTCCAGCGCGCCGGCAATCTTCGCCCCGCCGACTTCGCCGAGGCTGCCGCCCTGAAACGCGCCTTCGATGGCGGCGATCACCACCGGCAAACCGTCGACGCTGCCCTTGGCAATCACCACGCCGTCATCGGCTTGCGGCACCACGCCCTGGCGTTCGAGCCATGGCGACATGACCCGTTGAAACGGGTCGAGCAATTCGCGGAAGGTCCCGGCGTCGAGCAAGGCTTTCGCCCGTTGCCGCGCACCGAGTTCGACGAAGCTGTGCTTGTGCAACAGCGCTGCGCTGTCAGTCATGGTCGATCTCCTCGAAACCTTGTTCCAGACGCAGCCGCACCACACCCGGCGTGGCGCCGAAATCGTGGATATCGATGGCCATCGCCGGTGGTGTGGTGCCGTCGAACATCCGCGCAAACAAATGTTGCCAGCGCTGCTGCGCACCGTTGACCGAGGTCTGCACATTGATCGTCAGCTTGCCGGCCAGCCCCGGTTCGATCAGCACTTCCAGATCGCCCGAGCCGACACAACCGACCAGTGCCCGCCCGCGTGGCGGCTGCCCGGCGGGGAATTCAAAGGATAAGGTTTCCATCAAAACGCTCCCTGAAGGATGCCGTCGCGCTCGATTCGATCGAGCAGCAGCGTGGCGGCGAGCAAGTCGGCGGCGCCACCGGGCGAGGCATTCAATGCGATGAGTTGTTGATCCAGTTCGTGCAGGCGCCGACGCCCGGTGAGGCTGGCGCTGCCGCCAGCGTCGAGCACCGCTTGCGCACCTTGTTGCATGGCCTGCAAACCCTCTTCGCCCGCGCGGTAGAGCACGCAGGTGTCGGCCAGATCGGTCATGATCGCCAGCAGCGCATCGAGCCGGGCGTTCTGTTCGCCGTGGCCGTTGGCGCGGCTGCGCTTGAGTTGTGGCAAGCCGCGTTGCAGCACCGAAGGGAAGCCGAGTTGCGCTTCTTCGCGGGCACCGCGTGCGCCGTAGCGCAGGGCGACTTGTGCGCCGTGGCTCAGCGGTTTTGGTGCGTAGCGGTCATCGAGTAATGCCAGACGTGCGGCGCGCAAGGTGACGGCGTTGGCGCTGGAGGATTTCGGTTCGAGTGCAGCGGCGGTCACCAGTAACCCCAGTGCCCAAATGGCGCCGCGATGGGTATTCACCCCGTTGGTGGTCGCGAGCATGGCTTGCTCGCCTTCGCGACCGATGCGGCCAATCGCTTCGCGCAACGTTGAATCGACTGCGCCGATTTCAACTGCGGCTTCAGCCATTTCCTTGAACGCCGGCCACAACGACAATGCCGAAGCGTGCATCAGGCCCAAGTGCAGATCGCTGTGCGCGCCATTGCCACGCCGGTCGACCAGCGCCGGCTTCGGCGACAGATCGGCTTCGTCGATCAGCGCATCCACCGCCAGATCGGCCAGGCGTTCGCTCAGGCTCAGGGGTTTCGCTTGCAGGTTGAGTGCGTGCATCACCAGCTCCTGAATTTGGCGGGCGGGTTGTAGAGGCCGCCGGACCACTCGACCAGATCGGCAACGCTCTTCGCCGCGAGCAATTCGCGGGTGGCGTCGGTACGACGGATGCCGAGGTCTTCGGGCAAGGCGATCAGGCCTTCGCGGCGCATGCGTTCGGTGTCTTTCGGGTTGTGCCGCAGGCCGATGGCGGTAACGCCGGCCACCGCTGCGATCATCGCCTGACGCTCTTCCAGCGAGCGCGCCTTGTACAGGTAGGCGATGCCCTCTTCGGTGAGCAAGTGAGTGACGTCGTCGCCGTAAATCATGATCGGCGCCAGCGGCATGCCGCTTTTCTTCGCCACCTCCACCGCGTCGAGGGTTTCGACGAAGGTCGGTTTGCCGCCCTCCTGGAAGGTCTCGACCATTTGCACCACGAGTTTCTTGCCGCGCTCGAGCATCGGTTGCTGCGAATCGTCATGGCGCATGTCGAGCCACGCCGGGGTGCCGTGACGACGGCCGCGTGGGTCGTGCCCCATGTTCGGTGCGCCGCCGAAACCGGCGAGGCGACCACGGGTCACGGTGGAGGAATGGCCATCGCCATCGACTTGCAGGGTTGCACCGATGAACAGGTCCACCGCGTACTGCCCGGCCAGTTGGCAGAACATCCGGTTGGAACGCAGCGAACCGTCACGCCCGGTGAAGAACACGTCCGGCCGCGCGGCGATGTAATTTTCCATGCCCAGTTCGGTGCCGAAGCAATGCACGCTTTCGAGCCAGCCGCTTTCGATCGCCGGGATCAACGTCGGGTGCGGGTTGAGCGTCCAGTTGCGGCAGATCTTGCCCTTGAGGCCGAGGGATTCGCCGTAGGTGGGCAGGATCAGCTCAATGGCGGCGGTGTTGAAACCGATGCCGTGGTTGAGCGACTGCACGTTGTGTTTTTCGTAGATCCCGCGAATCGCCATCATCGCCATCAACACGTGCACCGGTTTGATGTGCCGTGGGTCGCGGGTGAACAGCGGTTCGATGTAGAACGGCTTGTCCGCCACCACCACGAAATCCACCCACGAGGCCGGGATGTCGACGCGAGGCAGTTCGCTGACATCGTCGACCAATTGGTTGACCTGGACGATGACGATGCCATCGCTGAACGCCGCCGGTTCAATCAGTGCCGGGGTGTCTTCGGTGCTCGGGCCGGTGTAGATGTTACCGGCGCGGTCGGCCATGAACCCGGCCGAAAGCACGACGTTGGGGATCAGGTCCACCACCAGCCGCGCGTAGAGTTCGATGTAGGTGTGGATCGCGCCGATTTCCAGCAGGCCGTCTTCGAGCAACTGGCTGATGCGCAGGCTCTGGGTGCCGGCGAAGGAGAAATCGAGCTTGCGGGCGATGCCGCGTTCGAACAGATCGAGGTGCTCGGAGCGACCGACGCTCGGCATGATCATGTGCAGATCATGCAGCTTGGCCGGATCGGCTTTGGCCAGCGAACGGGAAAGGAAATCCGCCTGCTTCTGGTTGTTGCCCTCCAGCACCACACGGTCGCCGGGATGGATCAACGCTTCGAGTGCGGCGACGATCTTGTCGCTTGGCAGTACCACACCGTCGGCCAGCCCGCGCACCTTGTCGAGACGCCGCTGCTTCTCGTCACGCCGCCGCGTCCAGCGCGAGTCGGGGGAAATTGTTGTTGTCATGCTCACTCCACGGGGTTCGCTGTCGTGGAGCTACGTTAGGCGTGTGGGGTGGGGGCATCAATCAAGCGCGGTGGTGAATCATTACGCTCAGGGTAACGATCGAGGGCTGCCCTCACCCTAGCCCTCTCCCGGAGGGAGAGGGGACTGATTGGGGGATGCTCAAGGGTTACGTCGACCTGGGAGTGTTGTACTGAATCCGGAATTCACCAGGTTTACCAAATCCATAATCGCCTCGGTTTTTCAGGTCGATGTACAACGCCAGACACCTCGGTCGGCCCCCTCTCCCTCCGGGAGAGGGCTGGGGTGAGGGTCGGCTTTTAATCACTCCGTCGGCACCAACCTATCCAACACCCGATTCACCGCCATCTCCGCCACCATCACCACCTGAGCAATGCCCTGCAGCGTCTTGCGGTGCGTGCCTTGCACCAGCGCCGCATGATTGTTGAGCATGACCGTGGCCGAGCCGAGGGATTCGCTGGCGTCGGCCAGCAGGGATTCGCTGTCGGCGTCGGGGTTGGCCATATACAGCGTGTTGGGGGTGTAGGGCGTGGCCATGAGGTCGGGTTTTGGCGGGCCGAGGTAATGGTCGAGGGCGCGTTCGGCGGCTTCGTGGAATTTCTTTGATTCGGGGGCTTCGTAAGGGGATGCCGTGTCGGTGACCGGCGGGTTTGGCGTTACTTTGAACATGGTGACTAACCTCGGTGAGGCCGCAATCCATTCGCCGCTAAGCAAAAGGGTGGCGGCTATGCGCAAGTTAGCGGACCGGTAGTCACCAAAAACCCGGCGCACCCGAAGGTGCCATGCGCACAGCCACCATCAAGTGCAGGCGAATGCCTGACTGGATGAGACATGTGCAACCGTAGGGACTAGCCGAGCCGCTAAGCTCGATCACTGGAAATCAGTGACGGGATCAAGTTACGCAGCATGCCCAAGGCGCACAAGCCGGCGGATTCTGGTGCATGCGTAGGCAGCGGCGCAAGGATTTGTAGGCCAGGGAGCCGTAACATCGAGTGTCTTTAAACAGCTGCGCTGAAAGGTGTTTATTGCGCACGGAGATTGAGGATTTGTCTGTCGGATTGAGGTGAGGCGACTGGCGCCTTCGCGAGCAAGCCCGCTCCCACAGGGGATTTATGGCGTACATAAAATCTGCATCCACTGAAGACCCACTGTGGGAGCGGGCTTGCTCGCGAAGAGGCCAGGCAGGCCACTGAAGACTCCGGATCAGTGGATAAGTCCGGCATCCACCAACAACTGCTCCAACCCCAACAAATCCGGCACCTTCGCCACCTGCTCCCCGACCTGCACCGCCGCCTGCTCCAGCGCACACAACGGCACATCGACATAACTCAACTGACTGTCGAGCTTGTACGAACGCGGGATCCCCTGCACCAGCAGCGCAATGAATTTCAGCTGCGGCAAGCCGCCGAGGGCGTTGAGGATGACGATCCGCGCGCGTTCGCCGATGACGATTTTCTGCCCGCAGGCTGACTCGAAACTCAGCAGCGGAATCTGCCGTTCGCGCCAGCTCACCCGCCCCAGATACCACGGCGGGGTGTCGAGGTCGAAGGCGCTGGCCTGGTAGTCGATCAGCTCGGCGACGGCGACGTTGGGCAGGATCAGGTTGCGGTCGGCCAGCGGCAGCAGCAGGCCGGTGAGTTGGCTGGTGCGCGCGTTGTGGCGGCGCTCATGCATGTTTCTTGCTCCAGTGGGCAATGCTTTCGAGCAGCACCGATTCCTGATACGGCTTGCCGAGGTAGTCGTTGACGCCGATGGCCATCGCGCGGTCGCGGTGTTTCTGCCCGGTGCGCGAGGTGATCATGATGATCGGCAGGTGTTGCAGGCGCTCGTCATTGCGTACCTGGGTGGCGACTTCGAAGCCGTCCATGCGCGGCATTTCGATGTCGAGCAGCATCAGGTCGGGCATGTGTTCTTCGAGCAGCAACATGGCGTCGACACCGTCCTTGGCGGTCAGCACGTTCATGCCGTGGCGTTCGAGCAAACGGCTGGTGACCTTGCGCACGGTCACCGAGTCATCGACCACCAGCACGAGCAGTGGCTTCTGCGGTTCGCTGTCGATTTCCGTCTGCGCCGGGCGCTGTGCAACCCGCGCCTGCATCGCGCGGATCGGTGCGAGCAAATCAAGAATCAGCACCACCCGGCCATCGCCGAGAATCGTCGCCCCGGACACCCCCTGCACCGCCGCAAACTGCGGGCCGAGGCTCTTGACCACGATCTCGCGGGTGCCAGCCATCGCATCGACCTGCACCGCGATGTGCCGGTCATTGCACTGCACCAGCAACACCGGCAGCGGCAGGCTCTGGCCGAGCAGTTTCGGCCGCGGCGCGGTTTTCAGCAGCTCGCCCAGATAGCACAACTCGTAGCGCTGACCGGCGTAGTGGTAGCTCGGCGGATCGTTGCGGTAGTGCGCTTCCAGATCATTCGGCAACACGCGGACGATGCCTTCGATGGTGTTCAGCGGAATCGCGTATTGATCCTCGCCGCACTGCACCATCAGCGCGCGGTTGACCGACACGGTGAACGGCAGACGAATACGGAAATGCACGCCCTGCCCCGGCACCGAGTCGATGCTCATGGTGCCGCCGAGCTGACGGACTTCTTCGTGAACCACGTCCATGCCGACGCCGCGTCCGGAAATCTGGGTGATCTTTTCCGCCGTGGAGAACCCCGGCTGCAGGATGAACTGCAGCACGTCGCGATCGCTGATCTCGGCGTCCGGTGCCAGCAGGCCGCGCTTGATCGCCTTGCGCCGCACCGCTTCCAGCGGCACCCCGGCGCCATCGTCGCGAATATCGAAAACGATGTCGCCGCCCTCGCGGGTCAGGTCGAGGGTGATCGTACCCTGCGCCGGTTTGCCCGCCGCCAGCCGCACTTCGGCCGACTCCAGACCATGGTCGACGGCGTTGCGCAGCATGTGCTCCAGCGGCGCGGCCATGCGCTCCAGCACGTTGCGATCCATCTCGCCTTCGGCGTTGCCGATGATGAACGCGACGTCTTTGTTCAGCTCTTCGGCGACCTGACGCACGATGCGTTTCAGGCGCGGCAGCATGCGTTCGAACGGCACCATGCGCGTACGCATCAGGCCTTCCTGCAACTCGGTGTTGATCCGCCCCTGTTGCTGCAACAGGTTCTCGGCGTCGTGGTTGCGGCGGTCGAGGGTTTCCTTGAGATCGAGCAAGTCGGAGGCGGATTCGAACAGCGCCCGCGACAGTTGCTGCAACTGCGAATGACGGTCCATTTCCAGCGGATCGAATTCTTCGTAACCGAGGCGTTCGGCATCGACTTGCTGACGGCTGAGAATCCGCCCCTGGGTTTCGGTGTCGAGCCGGCGAAGCTGATCGCGCATGCGCTCGATGGTGGTTTCCATCTCGTTCAGCGCGGTTTGCGCATCGCTGACTTGCTGCTCGATACGCCCACGGAAAATCGAGGTTTCCCCAGCCAGGTTGACCAGCTCATCGAGCAGTTCGGCGGAGACCTTGACCATGTCCGCGCCGGCATCAGCGGCGGGTGCCGCAGGCTCGGTCTTGGCCGGAATCGGCAACGGCGGCGGTGTGTCAGGGGTCGCCGGGTGGCTGAAATTCTGGATCGCGTTGATCAGCCGATCCGCCGGCGGGCATGGCTGCCCGGCGCGCACGCCATCAAGCATCTGCGCCAGCCGGTCATGCCCGCGCTGCACCAGCGCGAACAGTTCGGCGGACGGTTGCAGCACGCCGGTGGCGAGGCTTTCGTAAAGGTATTCGAGCTCATGGGCGAGGTCGCCGATCGGGCCGATCTCGACCATCCGCGCGCCGCCCTTGAGGGTGTGCAGATCGCGCAGCAGGGTTTCCACTTCCTGACGATTGCCCGGCTCGGCCTGCCAGCGCAGCAACGCCGCGCCGGAGCTTTCGATGATGTCGAAACCTTCTTCGAGGAAGATTTCCAGCAGTTCCGGATCATGCGCGGCGCTGTCGGGTACAGCCGTAGGCTGTGCCGCTTCGGCACTGCCGGACTGGCCCTGACGGAACTGGCGGATCGCTTCGATCAGGTCTTGCGCCGGGGTCAGCGCCTGATGGTTTTGCAACTGTTCAAGCAACTGCGCCAAGCGGTCATGGCTCTTGTGCAGCAAGCGTCCGAGCAGCTCGCTGTAACTGTAGCGACGATCCACCAGACCTTCGTAAAGACTTTCCAGCTCATGGGCCAGATCGCCGATGGC
This sequence comes from Pseudomonas sp. PS01299, assembly GCF_029960145.1. NCBI lineage: Bacteria > Pseudomonadati > Pseudomonadota > Gammaproteobacteria > Pseudomonadales > Pseudomonadaceae > Pseudomonas > Pseudomonas sp. PS01299. The sequence goes on from NZ_JASCPO010000035.1 coordinate 16,710, forward strand.
GTCGACTTCGGCCATCCGCGCGCCGCCCTTGAGCGTGTGCAAATCGCGCTGCAACGACGACAGCGGCGCAGCGTTGTCCGGGTCGCTCAACCAGCGCTGCAGGGCTTGCCCGGCACTGTCGAGGATGTCCACCGCTTCTTCGAGAAAGATCTCGACGATCTCGTCGTCGGGTGCGGTCTCGGCATTGGCGTGGGCGAGTTCGGCAGTCGCGGCGCCCAGTTCGCTGATGCTCAAGGTCCTGCTGCCGTCGCTGCGAATCAGCCCCATCGCTGCCGGGTCGAGGCTTTCATCGAGCAGTTCGTGCAGGGCGCGAATGCGCTGCGGCTGTGGGGTGATTTCCTGGCCGGCGGCCAGTTCGTCGAGCATGTTGATCAGCGCTTCGTGAGCGTTCTGCGCTTCGTGGAAAAACCTGTCGCTGACCGCCAGGCTGCTTTCTTCGACGGCGCCATAGAGGTCGAGCAAGGCTTCGCAGAGCACGTCCACCGGCAGCAGATCGGCGAGGTGTGCGCCTTCGCCAAGGGTGGTCAGTTCATCGAGCAGCGCGCTGAGTTCCTGACGCTCGCCGGGGTGTTGCTGCCAGCGCTGCAACAGACTTTCGGCGTCGAGCAGGATGTCCATGCCCTGGGCGAGGAAGTTGTTGATCAGTTGCGGATCGCGCTTGATCCGCAGGCCGGTGTTCGGCGCGTTGAGGATCGCTTCCAGGCGTTCGGCCAGCAGCGTTTCGGTGCGTTTGATCAGCGACTGCGCACCGACAATCGGCGCCAGCGGATCGTGCTTGAGCTGGCGCAGACCGACGCGGAACAGGCCTTCGGCTTCAAGGAGCAATTCCACTTCATCGAGATCCAGCGGCAACTGATGCGCCTTGAACTCGCGCGCCAGTTTATCCAGCGGCGCGGCCAGTTCGGCAATCGGCAACACGCCGGCCATCGAGGCACTGCCCTTGAGCGTGTGCAAGGCGCGCTGCAATTCGTCGCTGGCCGGCAGCGGCACATGCTCGGCAGCCTGATCGAGGAAGCGGTTGAGGCTGGCGAGGTGGGTTTCGGCCTCGTTGCGGAAGATCTCCAGCAACAGCGGATCGAGGGCCGCCACGTCGTCGACGTCTTCGGCCGCCAGCGGCTCGACACCTTTGGCCAGCGCATGTGCACGGGCCGCCAGTTGATCGACATCGCTGCGCTGACGCTGGCGGTGCGTGGCGAATTCGCTGATCAGCTCCGGCAGCAGCAACACGGTGTCGGTGAGCAACTGCTGCACCTGCGCGCCGGGTTCGACGCTGTGTTCCAGCACGCGGTTGAGCAGGTTTTCCACCGCCCAGGCCAGCTCGCCAAGGATCAACGCGCGAACCATGCGCCCGCTGCCCTTCAAGGTGTGAAAGGCGCGGCGCAGTTCGGTCAGGGCGGCGCGGTCGTGGGTGTCAGCCGTCCAGCGCGGCAGGTATTCGTGCAGGACTTCGAGCACCTCGTCGGTCTCTTCGAGGAACACTTCGCGCAGTTCATCGTCCACCGGTGCTTCATCGACCGGCGGCGGCATCAGGCTGCCGGGGGTGATCAAGGCTGGCGGGTTGAGCGCCGACACCGGGCTGGCCAGCACGTCGGCCAGCGACTGCACGGTGTCAGGGTCATCCAGCGCTTGCAGGTCCTGCATCACCAGCGCTTCGCTGGGGCTGAGCACATCGTCGAGCACCGGTACGTGCTGTTCGTGTGGAAAGAAACCGAGGCTGGCGAGGCTCTTTTGTGCGACATCCAGCAGTTGTTCATTCGGCGCTTGCGGGTCGTCGCTCAGGCGCTCGAGGTAATACTCGAGGCTGGTGATGACGTCGGCCAGATTATCCAGTTGCTGCCAGCCTGGCTGGTGCGGATCGAGCAGCAGGTGTTCGCGGATGAAGCTGTTACAGGCCTCGACCAGACTCGCCGCGCGGCTCAGCGGAATCATCGCCAGCGCGCCGCGCACTTGAGTCAGCAGTTCAGGCAGCGGCTGCAGTTGCTGGCGATCCCAATCGGCGTCGATGTAATCAACGATCATGTCCTTGGCCTGTTGCAGGCAGATGCGCGCTTCCTTGATCACGATCTGATGGATCTGCGTCAGGTCAGTGGTCGGCAGGCGCGCGTCTTCGGGGCTTTCCGGCTCTACGGTGCCGACCATCCCGGCGAGGTTGGCTTCGACGTAGAGCAGCGCACCGGCAACGTCCATCAGCGTCGCGTCATTCGGTTCGCGCTGGCCCTGGGCGAGGCTGAGCACCACCGCCAGTTGATCGATGATGACTTTGCGCGGCTGGCCGAAACCGAGCACCGCGAGGGTGTCGGCGATCTGCCGCAACGGCGCCAGCAGGCTCTCCAGATCGGAGGTGTGCTGACGGTCGCTGCGCACGAACAGGTCGAGGCGTTCCTTGACCCGCACCAACTCTTCGCACAGCGCCGCCAGCACCGAGCGCATCGCATCGCGGTCGGGACCGGCCAGGCGCGCGCGTTCTTCGTCGACCATCGCGCTGTCGGGCAACGCGTCGTCCAGGGAGTAGCGATCTTTCATGGTCAGCATCTGCCCGGTGGGATGTTCGGCTTTGGCAATATAGAACAGCAGGCTTTTCAGCAACTCCGGCGGGGGCGGCTGATTGAGGCCGCGCGGGCCTTGTTCGAGCAGGCGCTTGAGTTCCTTGTCGGCGTCCTTGAACAGGCTGCGCAACGCCGGACTGTTGGCAATGGCGCCTTCGCGCATGCCTTCGACCAGCGCGGATGCGACCTGCCACAGCGGGCTCAACGGCGCATTGGCGCTGAGCGCTTCGAGGCGCTGGAAGACTTTCGCCAGGTATTCGAGGTGGGTCTGGTCATCCTGCTCGCGCAGCAACCCGACCAGCGCCATTTGCAGCATCTGGCGCAACTTGCGCAGCACGTTGGGCCACTCGGCCGGCTCGAGCGCGGCCAAGGCTTCTGCGCTCAACGGCGACACGTCCGGCAAGGGCGGGCTGAACAGGCTGGTTTCCGAGAGCAGGCTATCGCCGCGCGCACTGCGCAGGTCGTTGATCAGCGGCAGCACCACCAGCGGCAAGTCGCGGCGGGCGCTCTGCACCCGATCGAGGTAGATCGGCAATTGCCCAAGGGCTTGCAGCAGCAGGTGCAGGGCTTCGTCGCGATGGGCGACGCGCCCGTGCTGCAAGGCTTCGACCAGATGCTCCATCTCTTCGGCCAGCAACGCGGCGCCGTAGAACTCGACCATCTGCAAACTGCCGTGCACCTGATGAATATAGGCCAGGCACTCATCCAGCCCCGGCGTGGCCTGCGGGTCATCGAGCACGGTTTCAATCGCCTGATGCGCCTGTTTCAGCGTTTCGGCAATTTCACCCTTGACCCATTCGAGGGCCACGTAGTCGTGCCGGTCACCCATAACCACTCCACTCACGCCTTATCCGTCGCGGACGCCGACGGCAAGGTGAAACCGGATACCGAACGGCGCAGCTGACTGGCCATTTTCGCCAGGTTGCCGATGCTCTCGGCGGTGGCGGTGGAGCCGGACGAGGTCTGCGTGGTGATCTGCTGGATCACGTTCATCGTCAGCGAGATTTGCCCGGCCGACGAGGTCTGCTGCTGCGCCGCGTTGGAGATACTCTGGATCAGCGCGGCGAGGGTTTTCGATACGCCTTCGATTTCTTCCAGGGCCACACCGGCATCCTGCGCCAGTCGCGCGCCGCGCACCACTTCGGTGGTGGTCTGTTCCATGGAAATCACCGCTTCGTTGGTGTCGGTCTGAATCGCCCGCACCAGGGTTTCGATCTGCCGGGTGGCGGCGGACGAACGTTCGGCCAGTCGCTGTACTTCGTCGGCAACCACGGCAAAGCCGCGCCCGGCGTCCCCGGCCATCGAGGCCTGAATCGCCGCGTTGAGCGCGAGGATGTTGGTCTGGTCGGCAATGTCGTCGATCAGGCTGACGATGTCGCCGATTTCCTGCGACGACTCGCCCAGACGCTTGATGCGTTTGGCGGTGTCCTGAATCTGTTCGCGGATGTTGTCCATGCCGTGGATGGTGTTGTGCACCACCTCGTTGCCCTTGTTGGCGATTTCCACCGAACGCTCGGCCACCGCCGAGGATTCAGCGGCGTTGGCCGAGACCTGATCGATCGACTGGGCCATATCGCTGATCGCGGTCGAGGCTTCGGAAATCTGCTGCGCCTGATGTTCCGAGGCTTGCGCCAGGTGCATGGCGGTGGCCTGGGTTTCCTGCACGGCGGCGGCGACTTGGCCGGCGGTGAGGTTGATCGTCGCGACCAGATCGCGCAGTTGATCGACCGAGTAGTTGATCGAATCGGCGATGGTTCCGGTGAAGTCTTCGGTCACCGAGGCGGTCACCGTCAGGTCACCGTCGGCGAGGTCTTCGATCTCGTCGAGCAGGCGCATGATCGCGTTCTGGTTGCGCTCGTTCTTCTCGGCGGTCTCGCGCAACTGGCGGTTGGTTTCACGAACCATGACCATGCCGATCAGGATGATCGAGGCCAGCGCCAGCAAGCCCAGCACGTAACCGCCGATGGTGTCGGTGTTACGCCCGCCGGCAAGATTTTCGAAACCGCTGGCGAGGTGCGAGGCCTCGTCGAGCAGGGTCTGCGACAGGCTGAAAATGTTGCTCGCCGATTCACGGACCTTGAACAGTTCTGGCGAGGTTTCGAGGATTTCATCCACCGAGCCGGAGACGAACTGGAACAGCTCGGAAATTTCACTCAGGCGCGCACGGGCATCGCGGTCTTCGACCTGGCTGATTTTCAGGGTCGGGTTGCCCTGCAGCATGCCGTTGAGCACCTGACCGAAACGGGTGGCATCGCGGCCAAACGCATCGGCGGCCTGCTGCGAATTTTCGTCGCCGGCCAGCACGGTGTTGACCGCACCGAGGATGCGCTCGGCCAGCAGCGATTGGCGTTGGGCCATCGCCACCTGCGCTGCCGGCGCGCCGCGCTGCAGGAGGATCTCGACGACTTTTTCGTATTCGATCTGCAACTGCGGCACGGTTTCAGCCAGGGTCGCGGCGACCTGATGCAGCGAGAGCACGGTCTGCTCGCTGGAGAGAATCGCGTCGGTGTTTTTCAGCAGGCGTTCCCAATCCAGCTGCACCGCGCGCATTTCCGGGCGCACGGTGGCCGGCGCGGGCGGCAGGCCGGTGGCCGGGTCGCCCTTCTTCAGGTAACCCCAGCGCTGGGCAAAATCGTTGCGCGCATCGCTCAGCAGCTTGAACGCTGCCGACTTCCCGGCAGCCGCTTCGGTGGCGTTCTTGGCGATGCGTTGCGACAGCACGCGCAGCTCACCGGCGTGGCCGATGTACTGCTTGTCGTAGTTGGCCTGGGTGTTGAGGTAGGCGAAGTTGGCGAACAGCAGCATGATGAACACGATCAGTGCGATGAACAGCACGATGATCTGCGAGCGACTGCGCGACCCTTCTGCCGACTTGCCTGTTTTTGCCTTTGTCATCGGTCCTCGCCTATGAAACCTGCCACGGTCCACTGTGGGATTTGTGGTGAGGGGATTTATCCCCGATGGGTCGCGCAGCGGCCCCAACACTGAGTTGTATCTGGCACATCGCGAATGCAGGTTTTGGGTTGGCTTAGCCAACCATCGGGGATAAATCCCCTCGCCGCAAACCCCCACCCCATAGATATCTGGTGCTTCGGCTATATCGCGACGCTCATGAACACCGGCGATTTGGCCAGCGCAAACAGGCTGAACACCCGCCAGTTCTGCTCACGCCGGAAATAGCCTTTGACGAACTCGGCCTTGGAACCCTGGCGTTTGCTGATCGAGATCGGTTCGAAGCTGTCCTGCGCGAAATGCTGCAAACCGAACACCTCATCCACCAGCAGCCCGGCGAAGACGTCGTTGTGCTCCACCACCAACACACGCCGCTGTTTGCGCAACGGCGACAGCTCGTGACCGAAAAAGCCGCACAGGTCCATGATCGGCAGCAAGCGCCCACGCAGGTTAGCCACCCCTTTGACCCACGGCTTGACCCCGGGCAACTGAGTGCAGCGCGGTTCGTGCAGCACTTCGCTGACTTCGCCCATCGGCGTCACGTACCAATGCTCGCCAAGGCGAAAGCCGATGCCGCTCCAGCGATCCTGACGGCCGGGCTGCGACGGCAGGTCCGCCGCCAACAGGCGGCAGCGCTGGTCGATCTGCCACAGCAGCTCGAACGCGGTCAGCGACTGGTTCATGGCCGCGCGATCAACCGGCCAGCACGTTGTTCAGGGTCTTGATCAGCATGTCTTCTTCGACCGGTTTGGTCAGGTAATCCTTCGCGCCCTGGCGCGTGCCCCAAACCTTGTCGGTTTCCTGATCCTTGGTGGTGATGATGATCACCGGTATATGGCTGGTCTCGGCATCCTTGGTCAGTTGCCGGGTGGCCTGGAAGCCGTTGAGGCCGGGCATGACGATGTCCATCAACACCGCGTCAGGCTTTTCCTGACGGGCCAGGGCCACGCCGTCGGCGCCGTTTTCGGCCTTGAGCACTTCATGGCCGTGCTTTTCCAGCATGCCGGTGAGTTTGTACATTTCAGTCGGCGAATCATCGACGATCAGGATACGTGCCATGGTCTTCCCCATTTTTCTTGTCGACTCCCGGCCCGCTGGCCGAGCGTCACTGTACGTGTCTTACTGCGGCAAAACGGCGGCGAAGCCCGGAACATGGGCCTGAATCGCGTCGAGCAGTTCTTCCTTGCTGAAAGGCTTGGTCAAAAATTGATCAGAACCGACAATCCGCCCCTTGGCCTTGTCGAACAGCCCGTCACGCGACGACAGCATGATCACCGGCGTGGCCTTGAACGCACTGTTGTTCTTGATTAAAGCGCAGGTCTGATAACCATCCAGACGCGGCATCATGATGTCGACAAAAATGATCCCGGGGTGGTGGTCGGCGATCTTGGCCAACGCGTCGAAACCGTCGATCGCCGTGATGACTTCGCAGCCCACATTTTTCAACAGCGTTTCGGCGGTGCGACGAATCGTTTTCGAGTCATCGATCACCATGACCTTCAAGGCGCTGGACTGCTGTTCCATAAGAGGGCTCTACCGTCGCCTTTGCGAATCAAATTGTCCGTTTTGCGATGAGTAATGGCTGGAAACCCTTGATGCTCAAGGGCCAGCACGCTATGCCAGCCTTTTTAGCACAGTCTCCATAAGCAATCTATCGACGGGTTTTTCCTTGACCGAAAACCCGCCCGGCGCCACTCTGGCGGCACTTTTTCAATACCGATCCGGTAGCCAATTTTCGAGGAAAACCCAATGAGCGTTCGCGTCGGGATTGTCATGGACCCTATCGCCAGCATTTCCTATAAAAAGGATAGCTCGCTGGCCATGCTGCTGGCCGCGCAGAAACGTGGCTGGGAACTGTTCTACATGGAGCAGCGCGACCTGTATCAGGCCGAAGGTCAGGCCCGGGCGCGCATGAAGCCGCTGAAAGTCTTCGCCAACCCGGAAAAATGGTTCGAACTGGACGCCGAGCAGGACAACCTGCTGAGTGATCTGGACGTGATCCTGATGCGCAAGGATCCACCGTTCGACATGGAGTTCGTCTACTCCACCTACCTGCTGGAACAGGCTGAAACCGCCGGTGTGCTGGTAGTCAACAAACCGCAGAGCCTGCGCGACTGCAACGAAAAACTGTTCGCCACGCTGTTCCCGCAGTGCACCCCGCCGACCATCGTCAGCCGCCGCGCCGATGTGCTGCGTGAATTCGCCGCCAAGCATGGCGACGTAATCCTCAAGCCGCTGGACGGCATGGGTGGCACTTCGATTTTCCGCCACCGCGCCGGCGACCCGAACCTGTCGGTGATTCTGGAAACCCTGACCGCCCTCGGCAACCAGCAGATCATGGGCCAGGCCTACCTGCCGGCGATCAAGGACGGTGACAAGCGCATCCTGATGATCGACGGCGAGCCGGTGGATTACTGCCTGGCGCGAATTCCGGCTCAAGGCGAAACCCGTGGCAACCTCGCGGCCGGTGGTCGTGGTGAAGCGCGGCCGCTGACTGACAAGGATCGCTGGATTGCCGCGCAAGTCGGCCCGACTCTGCGCGAGAAAGGCCTGCTGTTCGTTGGCCTCGATGTGATCGGCGAAAACCTCACCGAAATCAACGTCACCAGCCCGACCTGCATCCGCGAGATCGACAATGCTTTCGGTACCGACATCGGCGGCATGCTGATGGATGCCATCGACAAGAAGCTGCAAGCCGCCGGCAAAAAGCCGCAAGCTTGACGTGTGTCACATGCAGCTTGTCGCTTGAAGCGTGAAGCCCAAGGCGCGAAACCAACATTGCGTTATCATGCGCAGCCTCTGAAAAACGCGATGTTGGTTTTCTTGTCATGACCCTCCCGTCCGATCTGCCCGCAGAACTCGCCCACCGTGGCGTGCGCCCGGCCGATCGCCTCGGATTTACCCTGTTTCTCGCGGCGCTGATTCATTTGGCGCTGCTGCTTGGCGTTGGCTTCACCATGGTCGAGCCCAAGCAGATCAGCAAAACCCTGGAAATCACCCTCGCCACCTTCAAGAGCGAAACCAAGCCGAAAAAGGCTGACTTCCTCGCTCAGGAAAACCAGGAAGGCAGCGGCACCCTCGACAAGAAGGCGATTCCCAAGACCACCGAGGTCGCGCCGTTCCAGGACAATCAGGTCAAGAAGGTCACCCCGCCCCCGGCCGCCAAACCGGAAGTACGCGAAGCGGCGCCCAAGGCTGCGGTGACCACCGTGGCGCCGAAACAGCAAAAGGCGCCGACCAAGAAAGAAGAAACCAAAACCGAGACCAAACCCGCGGTCAACGCGCCGACATTCGACAGCTCGCAGTTGTCCAGCGACATCGCCAGCCTCGAAGCGGAACTGGCCAACGAACAACAGTTGTACGCCAAGCGCCCGCGGATTCACCGCTTGAGCGCCGCCTCGACCATGCGCGACAAGGGCGCCTGGTACAAGGACGACTGGCGCAAGAAGGTCGAGCGCATCGGCAACCTCAATTACCCGGAAGAAGCGCGGCGCAAGCAGATTTACGGCAACCTGCGCCTGATGGTTTCGATCAACCGCGACGGCTCGCTGTATGAAGTGCTGGTGCTGGAATCCTCCGGCCAGCCGCTGCTGGATCAGGCGGCGCAGCGCATCGTCCGGCTGGCGGCACCGTTTGCACCGTTTACCGGCGATCTGTCGGATATCGACCGACTGGAAATCATCCGCACCTGGAAATTCGCCCGGGGCGACAAGCTTTCCAGCAACTGACCGCCGGCATACAGTTTTTTTGTGGTGAGGGGATTTATCCCCGATCGGCTGCGAAGCAGTCGCAAAACCAGCATGCGCGGTATGTCAGGCATATCACGTCAATGGATTCAGGGCCGCTTCGCGCCCCATCGGGGATAAATCCCCTCACCACAAAGGTTCAGCTTCAACAATGGATCTGCGTTGTTCTCTGATCGTCAGCTTGTCAGTTTGCCCCTACGACGCCACACTATCGCTCATGAAAAACGTCAGCCCCAGCTACCTCAAGCATCACTTCCTGATCGCCATGCCACACATGGCCGACCCGAACTTTGCCCACACCTTGACCTACATCGTCGAGCACACGGCCAATGGCGCCATGGGGCTGGTGGTCAATCGACCGCAAGAGCTGAATCTGGCTGACATTCTCGAGCAATTACGCCCGGACATCGATCCGCCAGCGCTGTGCCAGCATGTGCCGATCTTCATTGGCGGCCCGGTGCAGACCGATCGCGGTTTCGTCCTGCACCCGTCGGGCAAGACCTTTCAGGCCACCGTCGAACTGGACGGTGATCTGGCGCTGTCCACCTCGCAGGACGTGCTGTTCGCCATCGCCGACGGCGTAGGCCCGGCGAAAAGCGTAATCACCCTTGGTTATGCCGGTTGGGAAGCCGGGCAACTGGAGGCCGAGCTGGCCGACAACGCCTGGCTGACCTGCCCGTACGACGCCGACATCCTGTTCAACACCAGCAGCGAGCTGCGTCTGGAAGCGGCGGCACGGCATCTGGGGATCAACCTCAGCCTGCTGACCAGTCAGGCGGGGCACGCCTGATGGCCCTGCGCCTGATTCTCGGCTTCGACTACGGCACCAAACAGATCGGCGTTGCGGTCGGCCAGGTGATTACCGGCCAGGCCCGCGAGCTGTGCACCCTGAAAGCGCAGAACGGCGTGCCCGACTGGAATCAGGTCGAAGCGCTGTTCAAGGAATGGAAACCCGACGCCGTGGTGGTCGGCCTGCCGCTGAACATGGACGGTACGCCCAGCGAGATGTGCCTGCGCGCGGAGAAATTCGCCCGGCGTCTCAATGGCCGTTTCAATGTGCCCTTCTATACCCACGACGAACGCCTGACCACCTTTGAGGCCAAGGGTGAGCGACTGGTGCGCGGCGGGCAGAAAGGCAGTTACCGCGACAACCCGGTGGACGCCATCGCCGCCGCTCTGCTGCTGCAGGGCTGGCTCGATGAAAACACTGCATTGTTTGAATCCTGACAAGCGCTTCGGCGCTTTTCTTTTGGTTATAAACCCAGCCACGTCCGGCAGGACGCGGCTCGGAATCACGAAGGAGCAACCATGAGCCTGCCCAATCCCGCCGATCTGATCAGCCAGATGGCGACCCGCCTCAAGTCGCACCTTGCACAGCGTGATATCAGCGAACCGCGTTACATCGGCATCCGCACCGGCGGCATCTGGGTCGCGCAGGCCCTGCTCAAGGAGTTGGCCAGCGACGCACCGTTGGGCACGCTGGATGTTTCCTTCTACCGCGACGACTTCAGCCAGAACGGCCTGCACCCGCAAGTGCGCCCCTCGGCCCTGCCCTTCGAGATCGAAGGCCAGCATTTGGTGCTGATCGATGACGTACTGATGAGCGGCCGGACCATCCGCGCCGCCATGAACGAACTGTTCGACTACGGCCGCCCGGCCAGCGTGACCCTGGTCTGCCTGCTCGACCTGGACGCTGGCGAACTGCCGATCCGCCCGAACGTGGTGGGTGCGACCCTGTCGCTGGCCGCCAATGAGCGGGTCAAGCTGTCCGGCCCGGAGCCGCTGACGCTCGAACTGCAAGACCTGAATTCCTAACCCGCCCTTATTGAGAGTCCCCCTCGCGATGACGCCTCTAGATACCAAGCGCCCGCTGCAGCTCAATGATCAGGGCCAGCTGCGCCACTTCCTCTCGCTCGATGGCCTGCGCCGCGAGTTGCTGACGGAAATCCTCGACACTGCCGACTCGTTCCTCGAAGTCGGTGCCCGGGCGGTGAAGAAGGTCCCGTTGCTGCGCGGCAAGACCGTGTGCAACGTGTTCTTCGAAAACTCCACCCGCACCCGCACCACCTTCGAACTGGCGGCCCAGCGGCTGTCGGCGGACGTGATCACCCTGAACGTGTCGACCTCGTCGGCCAGCAAAGGTGAAACCCTGCTCGACACCCTGCGCAATCTCGAAGCGATGGCCGCCGACATGTTCGTGGTGCGCCACGGTGACTCCGGCGCCGCACACTTCATCGCCGAACACGTCTGCCCGCAGGTGGCAATCATCAACGGCGGCGACGGCCGTCACGCGCACCCGACCCAGGGCATGCTCGACATGCTCACCATCCGTCGGCACAAGGGCGGTTTCGAAAACCTCTCGGTGGCGATCGTCGGCGACATCCTGCACTCGCGGGTGGCGCGTTCGAACATGCTCGCCCTGAAGACCCTCGGTTGCCCGGACATCCGCGTGATCGCGCCGAAGACTCTGCTGCCGATCGGCATCGAGCATTACGGCGTCAAGGTCTACACCGACATGAACGAAGGCCTGAAAGACGTCGACGTGGTGATCATGCTGCGCCTGCAGCGCGAGCGCATGACCGGCGGCCTGCTGCCGAGCGAAGGCGAGTTCTACCGCCTGTTCGGCCTGACCACCGCGCGTCTGGCCGGGGCCAAACCCGATTGCATCGTCATGCACCCAGGGCCGATCAACCGTGGGGTAGAGATCGAGTCGGCGGTGGCCGACGGCCCGCATTCGGTGATCCTCAATCAAGTCACCTACGGCATCGCCATCCGCATGGCCGTGCTGTCGATGGCCATGAGCGGGCAAACAGCGCAACGTCAATTCGAGCAGGAGAACGCCCAGTGAAGCTCAGCATTCTCGGCGCCCGCGTCATCGATCCAAGCAGCGGCCTGGATCAAATCACCGACATCCACGTTGAAGCCTGCAAGATCGTCGCCCTCGGCGCCGCACCGGCCGGTTTCACCGCTGTGGAAACCATCGACGCCAGCGGTCTGGTTGCAGCACCGGGCCTGGTCGACCTTAACGTGGCTCTGCGCGAGCCGGGCTACAGCCGCAAAGGCAGCATCGCCAGCGAAACCCGCGCAGCGGCGGCCGGCGGCGTGACCAGTCTGTGCTGCCCGCCGAAGACCAAACCGGTGCTCGACACCTCGGCCGTGGCCGAACTGATCCTCGACCGCGCCCGTGAGGCCGGCAACACCAAAGTGTTCCCGATTGGCGCACTGAGCAAAGGCCTGGACGGCGAGCAACTGGCCGAACTGGTGGCGCTGCGCGACGCCGGTTGTGTGGCGTTCGGCAACGGTCTGGAGAGTTTCCGCAACACCCGCACCCTGTGCCGGGCGCTGGAATACGCGGCGACCTTCGACCTGACAGTGATTTTCAATTCGCAGGATCACGATCTGGCGGATGGCGGTCTGGCCCATGAAGGCGCGGTGGCCAGTTTCCTCGGTCTGCCGGGGATTCCGGAAACCGCTGAGACCGTGGCTCTGGCTCGCGATCTGCTGCTGGTCGAGCAGACCGGCGTGCGCGCGCACTTCAGCCAACTGACCAGCGCGCGCGGCGTGGCCCTGATCGCTCAGGCGCAGGCCCGTGGTTTGAAGGTGACGGCGGATGTCGCGCTGTATCAGTTGATCCTCACCGATGAAGCGCTGATCGACTTCAGCAGCCTGTATCACGTGCAACCGCCGCTGCGCACCCGCGCCGACCGCGACGGCCTGCGTGAAGCGGTGAAGTCCGGGGTGATTTCGGCGATCTCCAGCCATCACCAGCCGCACGAACGCGACGCCAAACTGGCACCGTTCGGCGCGACCGAGCCGGGCATCAGCAGTGTGGAGTTGCTGCTGCCGCTGGCGATGACGCTGGTTGAGGATGGTTTGCTGGATCTGCCGACCCTGCTGGCGCGCCTGAGTGCCGGGCCTGCGGACGCGCTGCGTCTGCCGGCGGGCAAACTGGCGGTGGGCGGTGCGGCGGATATCGTGCTGTTCGATCCGAAAGCGTCCACCGTGGCCGGTGAAGGCTGGCTGTCGAAGGGCGAGAACTGCCCGTTCCTTGGTCACACCCTGCCGGGGGTGGTTCGCTACACCTTGGTGGATGGGCGGATCAGTCACCAGGCGTAACCGGCTGCTGAGGGACATTGTGGCGAGGGGATTTATCCCCGATGGGCTGCGCAGCAGCCCTCAATCTACAACCGCGGTGATTCAGTTCCTCCGCGGTTGAATGTTTTAGGGCCGCTACGCGCCCCATCGGGGATAAATCCCCTCGCCACAGGTTACTGAAAGGCGCCGCGATTCTGCGCGTTACGCACCGAGACCTGATCATTCAGTGTCCAGAAGTCATACAGCACACCAATAAAGAACAACCCGCCGGTCAGCAGATACAGCAACCCGCTGATCCACTTGCCCTGGTACATCCGGTGCACGCCGAAAACGCCCAGGAACGTCAGCAGAATCCACGCCACGTTATATTCGATCGGCCCTGCGGTGAAGCGCAGATCCGCCTCGCGATCCATTGCCGGGATCAGGAACACGTCGATCAGCCAGCCAATGCCCAGCAGACCGAAGGTGAAGAACCAGATCGTCCCGGTCACCGGCTTGCCGTAATAGAAGCGGTGAGCGCCGGTGAAACCAAAAATCCACAGCAGATAACCGATGATTTTGCTGTGCGTATCCTGCGGTGCAGCAACCTGCTGATAGCGGTTCATGAAGACCTCGATTCACTCGATAGATAAATTTTCTTTAATTCTTTGTGACTTTTTTACATGTAGCCGACGTACGGCAAATGTTACCGTGTCGTCCGTCAAAGCCTTATAGCACCGGACTTCTGTCCGACAATTGCGTCCGTTTGCCGCTTGTTTGGTTCCGTTGCCCTCCGATGGAATCGACCAACGGCCTCGGAAGGGACAAAAAAGCTGTTATAAAGTTGCGCGCTAACACATAAGAGCCACGCCTAATGCGACCATTTTTCAAGACATGGCTAACTATTTGCCTATTAATGCCACTGGCCGCCCACGCCACCAATCGTGAGCAACGTCTTCCCAACGTTAACGGTTTCACCCCTAAATCCCATGCTTCGGCTCCTTCGAGCAAGAGCAGCAAACAAACGAAACACACCACGCTCGCCAGCAAGAATCACGGCAAGCTGGTTCCACCGATGGCCAACAAGGAAAGCAGCAACGTCCTGAGCCGTGCGGTGAACGTCCTCGGTACTCCCTACCGTTGGGGCGGCAGCAGCCCAAGTAAAGGCTTCGACTGCAGTGGTCTGGTGAAATATGCGTTCAACGACGCCACGTTCGACCTGCCACGCACCTCCAACGCGATGGCCAGCGGGCATGGCGAGAAAGTCGAACGCAAGGATCTGAAGCCGGGCGACCTGATTTTCTTCAACATCAAGAGCCGTCGGGTCAACCACGTTGCCATCTACCTGGGCAACGACCGCTTCATCCACGCCCCGCGCCGTGGCAAAGCGGTGAGCATCGATACGCTGAACAAGCCGTACTGGGAACAGCATTACGTGGTTGCCAAGCGTGTGCTGCCGAAAGAACCGGCTGGCAAACAGATGCGCGTGGTTCAACGCTGAGTCGACTGATCCGGAATCTGCTCAAGCAGTACTGACCCCTTCGCGAGCAAGCCCGCTCCCACATTGGAATGCATTCGAATGTGGGAGCGGGCTTGCTCGCGAAGAGGCCAGTGAAAGCAACACAAGCCTCTCTTAAAAATTATCCGGCGTACGCGCCTTCTCCCGCGCATGCTCGCGGCTGATCAAGCCCTTGGTCACCAGTTCCTTCAGGCACATGTCGAGTGTCTGCATCCCCAACGATCCTCCGGTCTGAATCGCCGAATACATCTGCGCCACCTTGTCCTCGCGGATCAGGTTCCGGATCGCCGACGTTCCCAGCATGATCTCGTGCGCCGCCACCCGTCCGCCGCCGATCTTCTTGATCAGCGTCTGCGACACCACGGCCAGCAACGACTCCGAAAGCATCGAGCGGACCATGGACTTCTCGTCCCCGGGGAACACATCGACAACACGGTCGATGGTCTTGGCGGCGGACGTCGTGTGCAGCGTGCCGAACACCAGATGCCCGGTCTCAGCGGCAGTCAGTGCGAGGCGAATGGTTTCCAGGTCGCGCATCTCGCCAACCAGAATCACGTCCGGGTCTTCGCGCAGTGCCGAGCGCAGCGCCGTGGCGAAGCTGCGGGTATCGCGATGGACTTCGCGCTGATTGATCAGGCACTTGCGCGATTCGTGGACGAATTCGATCGGGTCTTCGATGGTGAGGATGTGGTGGTGACGATGGGTGTTGAGGTAATCGATCATCGCCGCCAACGTGGTGGATTTGCCGGACCCGGTCGGCCCGGTCACCAGCACCAGCCCGCGCGGCGCATCGGTGATCTTGCGAAAGACATCGCCCATGCCGAGGTCTTCCATGCTCAGCACTTTCGAGGGAATGGTGCGAAACACCGCGCCGGCGCCCCGGTTCTGATTGAACGCATTGACCCGAAAGCGCGCCACGCCTGGGACTTCGAACGAGAAATCCGTTTCGAGGTGTTTCTCGAAGTCGACCCGCTGGGTGTCGTTCATGATGTCGTAGATCAATTCGTGCACTTGTTTGTGATCCAGCGCCGGCAGATTGATCCGCCGCACATCGCCATCGACGCGGATCATCGGCGGCAGACCGGCCGACAGGTGCAGGTCGGAAGCGCCCTGTTTGGCGCTGAACGCCAGCAGTTCAGTGATATCCATAGCGTCCCTCAATTCCAGTAGAATGCCGCGAACCTTCAGACCGCCGGCGCCTCTTGATGTCCACGATAGCAGACAACATTCTTCAGGTTAGTTCGCGTATCCAGGCAGCGGCCAAAGCTGCAAACCGCGATGAACACAGCATCCAGTTGCTGGCCGTGAGCAAGACCAAACCGGCGCAGGCCCTGCGTGAAGCCTACGCCGCCGGCCTGCGTGACTTCGGCGAGAACTATCTGCAGGAAGCCTTGGGCAAACAGCTCGAACTGGCCGACCTGCCCTTGATCTGGCACTTCATCGGCCCCATTCAATCGAACAAGACTCGCGCCATCGCCGAGCATTTCGACTGGGTGCACTCCGTGGATCGCCTGAAAATCGCCCAACGCCTGTCCGAGCAGCGCCCGACCGAGCTGCCGCCGCTGAACATCTGCATTCAGGTCAACGTCAGTGGTGAGGCCAGCAAGTCCGGCTGCACCCCGGCCGACCTACCGGCGCTGGCCGAGGCCATCAGCGCCCTGCCCCGGCTGAAACTGCGCGGGCTGATGGCGATTCCCGAGCCGACCGAAGATCGCGCCGAACAAGATGCCGCTTTTGCTGCCGTGCAACGTTTGCAGGCCAGCCTGAATCTGCCGCTCGACACACTTTCCATGGGCATGAGCCACGACCTCGAGTCAGCCATCGCTCAAGGCGCCACCTGGGTGCGGATCGGTACCGCCCTGTTTGGCGCCAGAGATTACGGTCAGCAATGACCGACAGCCATCTGAAAAAGGACCTGACATGAGCAACACACGCATTGCCTTTATCGGTGCCGGCAACATGGCCGCCAGCCTGATCGGCGGCCTGCGGGCCAAGGGTCTGCAAGCCAGCCAGATTCGCGCCAGCGATCCGGGCGAAGAGACCCGCCAACGCGTCAGCGCCGAACACGGCATCGAAACCTTCGCCGATAACGCCCAGGCCATCGACGGCGTCGACGTGATCGTACTGGCGGTCAAGCCACAGGCGATGAAAGCCGTGTGCGAAGCCATCCGCCCAAGTCTGAAACCGCAGCAACTGGTGGTGTCGATCGCCGCCGGCATCACTTGCGCGAGCATGACCGCATGGCTCGGCGAGCAGCCGATCGTGCGCTGCATGCCCAACACCCCGGCGCTGCTGCGTCAGGGCGTCAGCGGCCTGTACGCCACCAGCGAAGTGACTGCCGAACAGCGTCAGCAGGCTGAAGAGCTGCTGTCCGCCGTGGGCATCGCGCTGTGGTTGAACGAAGAGCAGCAACTCGATGCGGTGACCGCCGTCTCCGGTTCCGGCCCGGCGTATTTCTTCCTGCTGATCGAAGCGATGACCGCCGCTGGCGTCAAACTCGGCCTGCCAAAGGAAATCGCCGAGCAACTGACTGTGCAGACTGCCTTGGGCGCCGCGCACATGGCGGTATCCAGCGATATCGACGCTGCTGAGCTGCGCCGCCGCGTGACCTCGCCAAATGGCACCACAGAGGCCGCGATCAAATCATTCCAGGCTAATGGCTTCGAAGCCCTGGTAGAAAAAGCACTCGGCGCCGCCGCGCACCGCTCGGCCGAAATGGCCGAACAACTGGGCAAATAAGGAGCCTTACATGATTGGATTGAACACTGCAGCGGTTTACGTGCTGCAAACCCTCGGCAGTCTGTACCTGCTGATCGTGCTGCTGCGCTTCGTCCTGCAACTGGTGCGCGCAAACTTCTACAACCCGCTGTGCCAGTTCGTGGTCAAGGCTACCCAGCCGCTGCTCAAGCCGCTGCGCCGGATCATCCCGAGCATCTTCGGCCTCGACATGTCTTCGCTGGTGCTGGCGATTCTGGTGCAACTGGCCCTGATGGCCCTGACCCTGCTGCTGACCTACGGCACCACCGGCAACCCGCTGCAACTGTTCATCTGGTCGATCATCGGCGTCACCGCGCTGTTCCTGAAGATCTTCTTCTTCGCCCTGATCATCAGCGTGATCCTGTCGTGGGTCGCCCCGGGCAGCCACAACCCGGGCGCTGAACTGGTGAACCAGATCTGCGAGCCGGCGCTGGCACCGTTCCGCAAGATTCTGCCGAACCTCGGCGGTCTGGACCTGTCGCCGATTTTCGCCTTCCTGGCGCTGAAGCTGATCGACATGCTGGTGATCAACAATCTGGCGGCAATGACCATGATGCCGGAAATCCTGCGCCTGCTGATGTGAGCTGGTTTCGCTGGGACGGCGACGATCTGATCCTCGAATGTCATCTGCAACCGGCAGCCCGCAGCGATGATTTCGCCGGGCTGCACGGTGACCGCCTGAAGATCCGCCTCACCGCGCCGCCGGTCGAGGGCAAGGCCAATGCGTATCTGATGGGCTTTCTGGCCAAAGCGTTTGGGGTGTCCAAGAGTCAGGTCAGTTTGCTCAGTGGCGAGTTGAACCGGCAGAAACGGGTGAAGATCTGTGCGCCGAAGAAGCTGCCGGAGTTGCCAGGGTTGTTTGGGCGCTTGTCTTGAGTTTTGCGGCGTCTGTACCCCTCACCCCAGCCCTCTCCCCCTGGAGAGGGAGCCGATCCAGGGTGTTTTCAGAAACTGAGTTCAGCCCGGATAGATCAGGTCGGTGTAGCTCAAAAGAACACCTCGGTCGGTCCCCTCTACCTCTGGGAGAGGGCTAGGGTGAGGGCCGCTTGCCGCTAACCCCCCCGGTCTTTAGACTTACGCCTCATTTCAACGAGAGCAGGGTCGATGCCAGCTGCCTTTCCCCCCGATTCTGTTGGTCTGGTGACGCCGCAAACGGCGCACTTCAGTGAACCTCTGGCTCTGGCCTGTGGCCGTTCGCTGCCCGCCTACGACCTGATCTACGAAACCTACGGCACGCTGAACGCGCAAGCGAGCAACGCCGTGCTGATCTGCCACGCCTTGTCTGGTCATCATCACGCTGCCGGCTATCACAGCCCCGACGACCGCAAGCCCGGTTGGTGGGACAGCTGCATCGGCCCCGGCAAACCGATCGACACCAATAAGTTCTTCGTGGTCAGCCTGAACAATCTGGGCGGCTGCAACGGCTCCACCGGCCCGAGCAGTATCAACCCGGAGACCGGCAAGCCATTCGGCGCAGATTTCCCGGTGCTCACCGTCGAAGACTGGGTGCACAGTCAGGCGCGTCTGGCCGATCGGCTCGGCATCCGCCAGTTCGCCGCCGTGATCGGCGGCAGCCTCGGCGGCATGCAGGCGTTGCAATGGACCATCACCTACCCGGAGCGCGTGCGCCACTGCCTGGCCATCGCCTCGGCCCCCAAGCTGTCGGCGCAGAATATCGCCTTCAACGAAGTGGCGCGCCAGGCGATCCTTACCGACCCGGAGTTCCACGGTGGTTCGTTCCAGGAACAAGGGGTGATCCCCAAGCGCGGGCTGATGCTGGCGCGGATGGTCGGACACATCACCTACCTGTCCGACGACTCGATGGGCGAGAAATTCGGCCGCGGCCTGAAGAGCGAAAAGCTCAACTACGACTTCCACAGCGTCGAGTTCCAGGTCGAAAGCTACCTGCGCTATCAGGGTGAAGAATTCTCCGGGCGTTTCGATGCCAACACTTACCTGTTGATGACCAAGGCACTGGACTACTTCGATCCGGCGGCGAACTTCGACGATAACCTGGCGAAAACTTTCGAAAACGCCACCGCCAAGTTCTGCGTGATGTCGTTCACCACCGACTGGCGCTTCTCCCCGGCCCGCTCGCGGGAGCTGGTGGACGCGCTGATGGCGGCACGCAAAGACGTCAGCTATCTGGAAATCGACGCGCCACAGGGCCACGACGCCTTCCTGATTCCGATCCCGCGCTATTTGCAGGCGTTCGGCAATTACATGAACCGAATTACGGTGTGAACAAGCCATGAGAGCTGATCTGGAAATCATCCAGGAATGGATCCCCGCTGGCAGCCGCGTGCTCGACCTCGGTTGCGGCGACGGCGAGTTGCTGACCTGGCTGCGCGACAACAAGAACGTCACCGGTTATGGCCTGGAAAACGACGCCGACAACATCGCCGAGTGCGTGGCCAAGGGCATCAACGTCATCGAGCAGGACCTGGACAAGGGGCTGGGCAACTTCGCCAGCAACAGTTTCGACATCGTCGTCATGACCCAGGCCCTGCAAGCCGTGCATTACCCGGACAAGATCCTCGACGAAATGCTGCGGGTCGGTCGTCAGTGCATCATCACCTTCCCCAACTTCGGGCACTGGCGCTGCCGCTGGTACCTGGCGAGCAAGGGCCGGATGCCGGTGTCGGAATTTCTGCCGTACACCTGGTACAACACGCCGAACATTCACTTCTGCACCTTCGAAGACTTTGAAGAACTTTGTCGCGAACGTGACGCGAAGGTCATTGATCGGCTTGCCGTGGATCAACAGCACCGCCACGGGTGGGCCAGTAAGCTATGGCCTAATCTGTTAGGTGAGATTGGTATCTACCGCGTCAGCAGCCCGGTGCTTGCAGATCATCGGGTCGCGGTCTGAACCACGACATTTCGAGGAGAACGATCATGGGTCGCTTGATTACTGTGCTATTGGCCGCCTGCCTGAGTCTGTCGGCGGTGGCCGCCGATGCCATCAAGGGCGAACGCAAGGAAGTGTTCGGCGACGTTACCGTGCACTACAACACCTTCAACTCGACCTTCCTGACACCCGACATCGCCAAAGCAGCCGAGCTGATCCGCAGCAAGAACCAGGGCGTGATCAATGTCTCGGTGATCAAGGACGGCAAACCGCTGATCGCCAACGTCACCGGCACGGTCAAAGACCTGACCAGCCAGAGCGTGCCGCTGAACTTCCGCCAGGTCACCGAACAGGGCGCGATCTACTACATCGCCCAGTACCCGGTGGAGCAGCAGGAAACCCGCACCTTTGAAATCAAGGTGCAGAACGGTGACAAGATCAACACCATCAACTTCAACCAAGAACTCTTTCCCGGCGAATGATGAACCTCACGCAACTCGTACTGGCCAGCCATAACGCCGGCAAACTCAAGGAACTCCAGGCCATGCTCGGCGACTCGGTGCAACTGCGCTCGATCGGCGAATGGAGCAAGGTCGAACCGGAGGAAACCGGTCTGTCGTTCGTCGAGAACGCGATCCTCAAGGCGCGCAATGCCGCGCGCATCTCCGGCCTGCCGGCGCTGGCCGACGATTCCGGTCTGGCGGTGGATTTCCTCGGCGGTGCACCGGGCATCTACTCGGCGCGCTATGCCGACGGCAAGGGCGATGCGGCGAACAACGCCAAACTGCTCGAGGCCCTCAAAGACGTGCCGCAAGCCGAGCGCGGCGCGCAGTTCGTCTGCGTGCTGGCACTGGTGCGGCATGCCGATGATCCGCTGCCGATCCTCTGCGAAGGCCTGTGGCACGGGCGCATCCTGACCGCCGCCAGCGGCGAGCACGGTTTCGGCTACGACCCGCTGTTCTGGGTGCCGGAACGTAACGTGTCCAGCGCCGAACTGAGCCCGGCCGACAAGAACCAGATCAGCCACCGCGCCCGTGCAATGGATCTGCTGCGCCAGCGTCTGGGCCTGAAATGACCCACAGCCACCCCGCGTCGTCGCTGATCATCGGCGGCGCCGCCTCTTCGCCTCGGGCGCCGCTGCCTACGCTACCGCCTCTGGCGCTGTACATCCACATTCCGTGGTGTGTGCGCAAATGTCCGTATTGCGATTTCAACTCGCACACCGCCAGCCCGGTGCTGCCGGAAGAGGAATACGTCGACGCGTTGCTGGCCGATCTCGATCAGGACCTGCACGCGGTGTATGGCCGTGAAATCAGTTCGATCTTCTTCGGTGGCGGTACGCCGAGCCTGTTCAGCGCCGAAGCGCTCGGACGCCTGCTCAAAGGTGTCGAGCAGCGCATCCCGTTCGCCCACGACATCGAGATCACCCTGGAAGCCAATCCCGGCACCTTCGAGCAAGAGAAGTTCGTTGCGTATCGCAAGCTCGGGATCAATCGCCTGTCGATCGGCATCCAGAGCTTCCAGCAGCAGAAACTCGAAGCCCTCGGGCGCATCCATAACGGCGACGAAGCGGTGCGCGCGGCGGGAATGGCGCGCCAGGCCGGGTTCGACAACTTCAACCTCGACTTGATGCACGGCCTGCCCGATCAGTCGCTGGACGATGCCTTGAGCGACCTGCGTCAGGCCATCGAACTGAAACCGACGCACATCTCCTGGTATCAGCTGACACTGGAGCCGAACACGGTGTTCTGGAACCAGCCGCCGGTGCTGCCGGAAGACGACACGCTGTGGGACATTCAAGAAGCCGGGCAAGCGCTGCTCGCCGCGCACGGTTACGCGCAATACGAAGTCTCGGCCTATGCCCAGCCCGGGCGGCCGGCGCGGCACAACCTCAATTACTGGAGTTTCGGCGACTTCATCGGCATCGGTGCTGGCGCCCACGGCAAGCTCAGTCATCCGGACGGGCGCATCGTCCGCACCTGGAAGACACGCCTGCCGAAGGACTATCTCAACCCAGCCAAGAGTTTCCAGGCCGGCGAGAAAGTCCTGACCAACGACGAGATGCCGTTCGAGTTCCTGATGAACGCCCTGCGCCTGACTGCCGGGGTGGAATCACGCCTGTATCCCGAACGCACCGGCCTGCCACTGGAAAGTCTCGCCGAACACCGCCGCGAGGCCGAACAAAGCGGCCTGATGCAGGTCGAACCGTCACGTCTGGCGGCCACCGAGCGCGGACAACTGTTTCTCAACGACTTGCTGCAGAAATTTCTGAGCTGAGCCCCACGGCCGCCCTAAGGAAAACCGCATGGATTTGATACTCGATCTGCTCGCCACCGTGTCCCGCTGGAGCCGCAGCAACCTCTCGGAAATCGCCCTGGCGCTGGTGGGCTGCCTGCTGGTGCTGTTCGGCGCCGACTTCAAAGGCTGGGTCGAACAACGCCTGGGCAGCATCGCCGGCGCCCTGCGCGTACCGCTGATGGCCCTGCTGTGCGTGATCGGCAGCGGCGCCGCGCTGATCTACGCCACGCCGTGGGTGGTCAAGGGCCTGAGCCAGTTCAACAACTACAGCCTGGCACCGGTGCTGCTGGTGGTGCTCGTTCTTATCGGCGTCGTCGCTGACCGCCGCTGATTCTGCAAATACCCCAAAACCACTGTGGGAGCGGGCTTGCTCGCGAAGGCGTGATATCAGTCAACATCAACGTTGAATGGTTCACCGCTTTCGCGAGCAAGCCC
>NZ_JASCPO010000360.1:0-3854 GCF_029960145.1 Pseudomonas sp. PS01299
AAGGTGGATGGCAGCTTTGCTCCCACTCGTGCTTTAAACACCGCGGACTCACAGCTTGCCATCCACCCCTCTCACCCCAGAGTTTATTCCTTTACTCAGACACAAGCGGGCTTGCTCGCGAAGGCGTCAGTTCAAACGCTGCTAAACAGCAATCTCCACCTCGCCCAAATGCCCGCCATACGGCCCAAAGCTGCGCTCGACCATTCGCCGCGTGCCGTCCGCCTGCACAATCAACGCCGTACTCGCCCGTGTGCCATAACTCTGGCTGGCAATGAACACACTCGACAGCAGTGACTCGGTCGCCAGCCCGACCCCGGTATCCGGCAGTTCGGCAAACGGCGCGGTCTGCGCATCGCTCAATAACTCGAGCAGTCGCGCAGGCTGCGGATCATCCAGCACCGCACTCAGTGCAGCCTTGGCCTTGAGCAACTTCGGCCACGGTGTATCCAGCCCGGCATTCGACAGCCCGTAAACCCCGGGTTGGAGCATCACCGGCTCGGACGTCCGCGCATTGAAGTGCCACAGCTCGTGGGCATTGCCCAACAGCAGGTTGAACCCGGCGTACTCCGGCGAGCGCGCGACCACATCGCTTAAATAATCATCAATCGACGCATCGCCCGTGAGAAACCGCGCCACCAGCTCGCCCCTTGATTTACGCGCCGGAGGCTGGTGTGGATCGCGGATATTGGTCAGCGCGGCGAAGCGCCCATTGGCGCCGATCCCCAGCCAGGTGCCGCCAGCCTCAAGATCGCGGCCGGCATGCACTTGCGGCGCGTCGGCCCATGGCGCCAGCGGCAGGCTCGGGCGGGCGTAGAACTCGTCACGGTTGGCCGCGACGATCAGCGGCTGGGCATGGCCCGGGCGCCAGGCGAAAACGATCAGGCACATAAGGTGGTCCTTGTGTGTTTTCTGCTCACTCTACGCAGTCGGCGTCCGTGCATCCATCGTCAGTGGAGCCAAAGGGCATGCATCCGTTACCATGCCGCTCCGGTTTTGGGGATGCGTCTGGGAGACGGTCATGGAATTTCTGCTCTATCTGGCGTTGGGCGCCTGTGCGGGCGTGCTGGCCGGGCTGTTCGGGGTGGGCGGCGGGATCATTATTGTCCCGGTGCTGGTGTTCAGTTTTACCTTGCAGGGTTTCGATCAGTCGATCCTTACACATCTGGCGGTTGGCACGTCGCTGGCGACGATCATCTTCACCTCGGTCAATGCCGTGCGCGAACACCACCGCCGTGGCGCGGTGCGCTGGCCGATCTTCATGTGGATGACCGTGGGTATTCTGCTCGGCGCCGGTTTTGGGGCGCTGACGGCCGAGGCGATTTCCGGGCCGAACCTGCAGAAGATCATCGGCGTGTTCGCCTTGGTGATTGCCGTGCAACTGGCGCTGGAGGTCAAACCCAAGGCCAGTCGAACGGTGCCGGGCAAACTCGGTCTGACCGTGGCCGGCAGTGTGATCGGCTGGGCCTCGGCGATTTTCGGAATCGGCGGCGGTTCGCTGACCGTGCCGTTCCTGACCTGGCGCAGCGTGCCGATGCAGCAGGCGGTGGCAACGTCGTCGGCCTGCGGTTTGCCGATTGCTGTGGCGAGTGCGTTAAGTTTCATGATTCTGGGCTGGCATGATCCGCTGTTGCCGCCGCATAGTCTCGGTTTTGTCTATTTGCCGGCGCTGCTGGGCATTGCCCTGACCAGCATGGTGTTCGCCCGTCTCGGCGCGCGCCTGGCCCACAGATTGTCGCCGCGCTTGCTGAAACGGCTGTTCGCCGCTTTGCTGTTCTGCGTGGGCCTGAATTTCCTGCTCTGATCCGCTGGGTCAGAACGGGCCGCAATCCTGGCTTAATCCTGAGGTGGCAGCGTCGCCCGGGAATTTTGGTTTCAACTCTAACGAGGAGTCGCAATGCTGCCTTACCCGCAGATCGACCCGGTGGCCCTGGCCATCGGTCCGCTGAAAATCCACTGGTACGGCCTGATGTACCTCGTCGGCATCGGCGGCGCATGGCTGCTGGCGTCGAGCCGGCTCAACCGTTTCGACCCGACCTGGACCAAGGAGAAGCTCTCCGATCTGGTGTTCTGGCTGTCGATGGGGGTGATTGTCGGTGGACGTCTGGGTTACGTGCTGTTCTATGATCTGAGCGCCTACATCGCCAACCCGACGCTGATTTTCGAAGTGTGGAAGGGCGGCATGTCGTTCCATGGCGGATTCATCGGGGTGATGCTCGCCGCGCTGTGGTTCGGCAAGCGTAACGGCAAGACCTTCTTCCAACTGATGGACTTTGTTGCGCCGATGGTGCCGATCGGTCTGGGTGCCGGGCGTATCGGCAACTTCATCAACGCCGAGCTGTGGGGCAAGCCGACCGACGTGCCGTGGGCGATGATCTTCCCGCCGTTCAGCGATCCGGCGCAGCTGCCGCGTCACCCGTCGCAGCTGTATCAGTTCGCGCTCGAAGGCGTGGCGCTGTTCCTGATCCTGTGGTTGTTCTCGCGTAAACCGCGTCCGACCATGGCCGTATCCGGCATGTTCGCGCTTTTTTACGGAATTTTCCGTTTTATTGTCGAGTTCGTCCGCGTTCCGGACGCGCAACTGGGCTACCTGGCCTGGAACTGGCTGACCATGGGTCAGGTGCTGTGCGTACCGATGATCGTCGGCGGTCTGTTCCTGATCTGGCTGGCCTATCGTCGTGCGCCGGCAGCGCCGCTCGCGCCGACCGCTTAAACTACGAACCCCGGCGCGCGACGCCGGGGCTCAAAGGACACAGGTAACTCATGAAGCAATATCTCGAACTGGTCTCGCACGTCATCCAGAACGGCACCAAACAGGCCAACCGCACCGGCATCAACACCATCAGTTTCCCGGGTGCGATGCTGCGTTTCGATCTGCAGGAAGGCTTTCCGGCGATCACCACCCGCAAGATGGCCTTCAAATCGGCCATCGGCGAGATGTGCGGTTTTCTGCGCGGCGTGAACAACGCCGCGGAATTCCGTGCGCTGGGCTGCAAGGTCTGGGATCAGAACGCCAACGAAAATGCGCAATGGCTGGCCAACCCGTTCCGTCAGGGCGAAGACGACCTCGGCGAAATCTACGGCGTGCAATGGCGCAAATGGCCGGCGTACAAGCAGATCCCGCTGAGCAACACTGCCGCCATCGAACAGACCCTGAGCAACGGCTACAAGCAGATCGCCCAGGGCGAAGAAGACGGCCAGGCTTATGTGGTGCTGTACAAAGCCATCGACCAGGTGCGCCAGTGCGTCGACACGATCATCAAGGATCCGGGCAGCCGCCGTATTCTGTTCCACGGCTGGAACGTCGCCCAGCTCGATGAAATGGCCCTGCCGCCATGTCATCTGCTGTACCAGTTCCACCCGAACGTCGAGACCAAAGAGATCTCCCTGACCCTGTACATCCGCTCCAACGACCTGGGCCTGGGCACGCCGTTCAACCTCACCGAAGGCGCCGCGTTGCTGAGCCTGATCGGTCGCCTGACCGGTTACACGCCGCGCTGGTTCACCTATTTCATCGGTGATGCGCATGTCTACGAGAACCACCTGGACATGCTCAACGAACAGCTCAAGCGCGAGCCGTTCGCCATGCCGAAACTGAAAATCTCCGACCGCGTGCCGGAGTTTGCCAAGACCGGTGTGTACCAGCCGGAGTGGCTGGAGCTGGTCGAGCCGAGCGATTTCTCGCTGGAAGGCTATGAGCACCATGCGCCAATGACCGCGCCAATGGCGGTCTAAAAACTTCACGCAATACCTGGTGGGAGCGGGCTTGCTCGCGAATGCGGTGTATCAGTTAACGATGATGTCGACTGACACTCCGTCTTCGCGAGCAAGCCCGCTCCCACATTCGGTTCTGGGTT
>NZ_JASCPO010000361.1:0-3831 GCF_029960145.1 Pseudomonas sp. PS01299
GGGCTTGCTCGCGAATGCGGAGTATCAGTCGACATCGATGCTTAATGACACACCGCCTTCGCGAGCAAGCCCGCTCCCACAAGGGATCTGCGTCAGGCCATGTCAAGTGAATCGCCTCAACAGCCGCCAGACGGGCTGCCGTGACAGCCTGATTACGTTATACTCGCCGGCTTTCAAAAGTTCGCCAACGAGTGCTGCCCGTCATGGAAATCAACCCGATCCTGAACACCATCAAGGACCTGTCCGAGCGCTCCGAAACTATTCGGGGGTATCTTTGACTACGATCAAAAGCATGAGCGTCTGACCGAGGTCAATCGCGAGCTTGAAGATCCGAGTGTCTGGAACAAACCTGAATATGCCCAGGAACTGGGCCGCGAGCGCTCGGCGCTGGCGCAGATCGTCGACACCCTCGACGAGCTGAACGCCGGTCTGGCCGATTGCCGCGACCTGCTGGATATGGCCGTCGAAGAAAACGACGAAGGCGCAGTGGGCGATGTCGTCGCCGAGCTGGCCCGTCTCGAGGAAAACCTCGCCAAGCTTGAATTCCGCCGCATGTTCAGCCACGAGATGGACCCGAACAACGCCTACCTGGACATCCAGGCCGGCTCCGGCGGCACCGAGGCCCAGGACTGGGCCAACATCCTG
The DNA here is from genome assembly GCF_029960145.1 of Pseudomonas sp. PS01299. Classification (NCBI taxonomy): domain Bacteria; kingdom Pseudomonadati; phylum Pseudomonadota; class Gammaproteobacteria; order Pseudomonadales; family Pseudomonadaceae; genus Pseudomonas; species Pseudomonas sp. PS01299. The sequence continues at coordinate 646 of NZ_JASCPO010000361.1, forward strand.
CTGCGCATGTACCTGCGCTGGGCGGACAAACGCGGTTTCGACGCGACCATCATGGAATTGTCGGCCGGTGAAGTCGCCGGTATCAAAGGCGCGACCGTGCACATCAAGGGCGAATACGCCTTTGGCTGGCTGCGTACCGAGATCGGCGTGCATCGCTTGGTGCGCAAGAGCCCGTTCGACTCCGGCAACCGTCGCCACACCTCGTTCTCTGCGGTTTTCGTCTCGCCAGAGATCGACGACAAGGTCGAAATCGAAATCAACCCGGCAGACCTGCGGATCGACACCTATCGTTCCTCCGGTGCCGGTGGTCAGCACGTAAACACCACCGACTCGGCCGTACGTATTACTCACGTACCGACCAACACCGTGGTCAGCTGCCAGAACGAGCGTTCCCAGCACGCCAACAAGGACACCGCCATGAAAATGCTGCGGGCCAAGTTGTACGAGCAGGAAATGCAGAAGCGCAACGCCGCTTCCCAGGCGCTGGAAGACACCAAGTCGGACATCGGCTGGGGTCATCAGATCCGTTCGTACGTGCTCGACGCGTCGCGGATCAAGGACTTGCGCACCAACATTGAACGCAGCGACTGCGACAAGGTGCTCGACGGCGACATCGACGAATACCTGGAAGCCAGCCTGAAGTCGGGGCTGTAAAAGACGCACGCAGGGTCGCTGATGCAACGCGATCCCTGTAGGAGCCAGCCCTGCTGGCGATTCCCGGGCCGCCAGGTCCGGGGGCAACGAACCTGATGGAATATCTGAAGACATGAGCGACCAACAACTCGACCCGCAAGCCCTGCAACAGGAAGAAAACTCCCTGATCGCCCTGCGCAAGGAAAAGCTGGCTGCCGAGCGCGCCAAGGGCAACGCCTTCCCGAACGACTTCCGCCGCGAAAACTACTGCGAAGATCTGCAGAAGAAATACGCGGACAAGACCAAGGAAGAGCTGGCCGAGGCTGCAATCCCGGTCAAGGTTGCCGGTCGCATCATGCTCAACCGTGGCTCGTTCATGGTGATCCAGGACATGACCGGTCGCATCCAGGTCTACGTCAACCGTAAAACCCTGTCCGAAGACACCCTGGCCGCCGTCAAGACCTGGGACATGGGCGACATCATTGCCGCCGAAGGCACCCTGGCGCGTTCCGGCAAGGGCGACCTGTACGTCGAAATGAACAACGTGCGCCTGCTGACCAAGTCGCTGCGCCCGCTGCCGGACAAGCATCACGGCCTGACCGACACCGAACAGCGCTACCGTCAGCGTTACGTCGACCTGATCGTCAACGAAGACGTGCGCCAGACCTTCCGCGTGCGTTCGCAAGTGATCGCGCACATCCGCAGCTTCCTGATGAAGCGCGACTTCCTCGAAGTCGAAACGCCGATGCTGCAGACCATTCCTGGCGGCGCCGCAGCCAAGCCGTTCGAAACCCACCACAATGCGCTGGACATGGAAATGTTCCTGCGTATCGCGCCTGAGCTGTATCTCAAGCGTCTGGTGGTTGGCGGTTTCGAGAAAGTGTTCGAGATCAACCGCAACTTCCGTAACGAAGGCGTTTCGACGCGTCACAACCCTGAATTCACCATGCTGGAGTTCTACCAGGCTTACGCCGACTACGAAGACAACATGGACCTGACCGAAGAACTGTTCCGTGAACTGGCACAGCTGGTGCTGGGCAGCACCGACGTGCCGTACGGCGACAAGGTGTTCCACTTCGGCGAGCCGTTTGCCCGTCTGTCGGTGTTCGACTCGATCCTCAAGTACAACCCTGAGCTGACCGCCGATGACCTGAACGACATCGACAAGGCGCGCGCCATCGCCAAGAAGGCCGGCGCCAAGGTGCTGGGCTTCGAAGGTCTGGGCAAGCTGCAGGTGATGATTTTCGAAGAGCTGGTCGAGCACAAGCTGGAGCAGCCGCACTTCATCACTCAGTACCCGTTCGAAGTGTCGCCGCTGGCCCGTCGTAATGACGAGAACCCGAACGTCACCGACCGTTTCGAGCTGTTCATCGGCGGCCGTGAAATCGCCAACGCCTACTCCGAGTTGAACGACGCGGAAGACCAGGCCGAGCGCTTCATGGCGCAGGTGGCCGACAAGGACGCCGGCGACGACGAAGCCATGCACTACGACGCCGATTTCGTGCGCGCGCTGGAGTACGGCATGCCGCCAACGGCCGGTGAAGGTATCGGCATCGACCGTCTGGTGATGTTGCTGACCAACTCGCCATCGATCCGCGATGTGATCCTGTTCCCCCACATGCGACCGCAAGCGTAAACGTTTCAGTTAAAAAGCCGCCTAAAACAGGCGGCTTTTTATTGCCTGTCTGGTACAAATGTATCAATTGGTTAATTTTGCAATAGCAGAGGAAGTCCAGTCGTGATGGTTGCAATCGCTCAAGAAGGTGCAGCGGGTATCGCCACTGCGGTCGCTGAAAGTGTTCAGTACCAAGGCCGCAAGGCCAGCCGACAGGGCAGTGAGCAGCGTCGACAGGACATTCTCGACGCGGCGATGCGCATTGTCGTGCGTGACGGCGTGCGCGCCGTGCGCCACCGTGCGGTGGCGGCCGAGGCCGGTGTGCCACTGTCGGCCACTACTTATTACTTCAAGGATATCGATGACCTGCTCACCGATACCTTCGCCCAGTACGTTGAACGCAGCGCGGCCTACATGGCCAAGCTGTGGATCAACAACGAAGGCCTGCTGCGCGAGATGGTCGTCAGTGGCGACGGCAGCCCCGAGTCGCGCTCGAAACTGGCGGATGACATCGCGCGGCTGATGGCTGACTACGTGCACCGGCAACTGGTCAACCGCCGCGAGCACCTGATGGCCGAGCAGGCGTTCCGCCAGGAAGCGCTGCTCAACCCGCGGCTGGCGGATCTGGTGCGCTCGCATCAGCAGATTCTGCTGCAAGGCACCTGCCAGTTGTTCCAGGTGCTGGGCTCGCGTGAACCGCAGCAGGATGCCAAGGTGTTGACGGCGATTATCGGACGGATGGAATATCAGGGCCTGCTCAACGACGCCGAGCCTTTGGCCGAACAGGACATGCTCGGGATTCTGACGCGGTACATGCATCTGGTCCTGGCCTCGGTCTGACAGCTGATGGAAATCCCCTGTGGGAGCGGGCTTGCTCGCGAAGGCGGTATCACATTCAACGCTTCAGTTGACTGACCCACCGCCTTCGCGAGCAAGCC
>NZ_JASCPO010000362.1:0-3807 GCF_029960145.1 Pseudomonas sp. PS01299
ATTTATCCCCGATCGGCTGCGAAGCAGTCGTCAAACCGGCAGATGCGGTTTGATTTTGAAATGCTGGGGTCGCTTCGCGGCCCATCGGGGATAAATCCCCTCGCCACAAAGCGCCCTCGCCACAGAGTTCGGTGTGTTGCTTTTAGTGCTGCAGGATTTTCTCGAGGAAGTGCTGCGCGCGTTCGGAGCGGGCGCTGATGTCGCCGAAGAACTCCTCTTTAGGGCAGTCTTCGATGATCTTGCCGGCGTCCATGAAGATCACGCGATCAGCCACTTTGCGCGCGAAGCCCATTTCGTGGGTCACGCACATCATGGTCATGCCTTCGTGGGCCAGTTGCACCATCACGTCGAGCACTTCGTTGACCATTTCCGGGTCGAGCGCCGAGGTCGGTTCGTCGAACAGCATGACGATCGGGTCCATGGCCAGTGCACGGGCAATCGCCACACGCTGCTGCTGACCGCCGGACAGTTGCCCCGGGTGCTTGTGTGCATGCGCCGACAAGCCGACGCGTTCCAGCAGTTGCAGACCTTTCTTGGTTGCCTCTTCCTTGCTACGGCCCAGCACCTTGATCTGCGCGATGGTCAGGTTTTCGGTGATGGTCAGGTGCGGGAACAGCTCGAAATGCTGGAACACCATGCCGACGCGCGAGCGCAGTTTCGGCAGGTTGGTCTTGGAGTCGGCAATCGAGGTGCCGTCGACGACGATGTCGCCTTTCTGGAACGGCTCCAGCGCGTTGACGCACTTGATCAGGGTCGACTTGCCCGAACCCGACGGGCCGCAGACCACGATCACTTCGCCTTTTTTGACCTCGGTGCTGCAATCAGTCAGCACCTGGAAGTCGCCATACCACTTGTTGATGTTCTTGATGGAGATCATACGGCAAACCTTTTTTGCAGACGCTTGACCAGCAGCGAGGCGGAAAAGCTGATGATGAAGTAGACGACACCGGCAAAGATCAGGAACTCGTTGGAACGACCGATGATGTCGCCGCTGGAGCGGGCGGAGTTGAGGAAGTCCACCAGGCCCACGGTGTAGACCAGCGAGGTGTCCTGGAACAGGATGATCGACTGTTGCAGCAGCAACGGGGTCATCTTGCGGAACGCCTGGGGCAGGATGATCAGCCGCATGGTCTGGCCATAGGTCATGCCCATCGCCTGGGCCGCGGCCATCTGGCCTTTGGGGATCGACTGCACGCCGGCCCGGACGATCTCACAGAAGTACGCGGCTTCGAACATCATGAAAGCCACGACGCAGGAGGTGAACGCGCCGATCGGGGTGTCTTCGCCGGTGATCCAGCGCAGCACGAACGGCACCGCCAGGTAGAACCAGGTGATCACCAGCAGCAGCGGGATCGAGCGGAAGTAGTTCACGTAGGCGCCGGCGACGCGCGACAGCAGTTTGCTCGACGACAGGCGCATCAGCGCGAGGATCGTCCCCAGCACGATGCCGCCGATCACGCCCATGACCATCAGTTGCAAGGTCATGACCATGCCGTTCCACAGGCCCGGGATCGCGGGGATGATGCCGCTGAAATCGAAGTCCATTATTTACCCCCCACGGAGATCAGGCCGGGCACTGCGACTTTCTTCTCGACCATGCGCATCAGCAACATCAGGCTCATGTTCAGGGTGAAGTAGATCAGCGTGGCCAGGGTGAAGGCTTCAAACAGGTTGGCCGAGAACTCGGCGGTCTGTTTGGTTTGCGCCAGCAGTTCCATCAGGCCGATCAAGGACGCCACGGAGGAGTTCTTGAACACGTTGAGGAATTCCGAGGTCAGCGGCGGAATGATGATGCGGTAGGCCTGGGGCAGCAGCACGTTCCAGTAGATCTGTGGCAGCTTGAAACCCATGGCGCGGGCGGCGGATTCCTGGCCGCGTGGCAACGCCTGGATGCCGGTGCGCACTTGCTCGCAGACCCGGGCGGCGGTGAACAGGCCCAGGCACACGACCACGCTCAGGTAGGCCGAGGTGGTCGGGTTCAGATCCTGCTTGTACCAGTCCTGCAGGTTTTGCGGCAGCAGATCGGGCACCAGGAAGTACCAGATGAACAGCTGCACCAGCAGCGGCACGTTGCGAAACAGTTCGACGTAGCAGGTCGCGATGCCCGATACGAGGCGGTTCGGCACCGTGCGCATGACCCCCAGAATGGAGCCCAGCAGCAAGGCGATGATCCATGCCACGATGGCGATGGCAATGGTCCAGCCCAGGCCGGCGATGTACCAGTCGAGATAAGTCTCGCTGCCCACGCCGGTGGACTTGAAGAACACGCCCCAGTCCCAGTTGTAATTCATTAGGGTCTCCCCTCGAAATCGATCGATGTACAAGCACCCGCTTGGGGAAGATCCTTTCCCGTCCGACGTTGAACGCCGGGCACACGCGATCGGCTCGAAAACCGCCAGGTCGAGTGTTCCACTGTAAAACCAGCAGGTAACAGACGCCTGAGGGAGGGTGGCTCCCTCAGGGGATAAGGTTAGTCAGGAATCAGATTTTTACGTCAGGCGCCGGCTTGTCGCTCGGGTTGGCGATCAGTTCCTTGACCTTGTCGCTCATCGGGAAGTTGAGGTTCAGGCCCTTTGGCGGAATCGCGGTTTCGAACCACTTCTTGTAGATCTCGTTGATCTTGCCGGATTTGTACAGGCCGACGATGGCGTCATCCACAGCCTTCTTGAAGGCCGGGTCGTCTTTGCGAACCATGCACGCGTAGGCTTCGAACGATTGCGGAGTACCGGTGATGACCCAGTCGTCCGGCTTCTTCGCCTTGGCTTCTTCGCCGGCCAGCAGGGCGTCGTCCATCATGAAGGCAACGGCGCGGCCGCTTTCCAGCATGTTGAAGGATTCGCCGTGGTCCTTGGCGGAGATGATGTTCATGCCCATCTGCTTGTCGGCGTTCATCGCTTTGATGATGCGCTCGGACGTGGTGCCGGCGGTGGTCACGACGTTTTTGCCTTTGAGGTCGGCAAAGTCTTTGTAGGACGGGTTGCCATCCTTGTCTTTCTTGACCAGCAGGCGGGTGCCGATTTCGAAGATGTTGACGGTGAAGTCGACTTGCTGGGCGCGTTCGGCGTTATTGGTGGTGGAACCGCACTCGATATCCGCGGTGCCGTTCTGGATCAGTGGGATACGGGTTTGCGAGGTCACCAGGTTGTATTTGACCTGCAGGTCTGGCTTGTTCAGGTCTTTTTTCAGGGCTTCAACGATGGCCACTTGAATGTCGTGGGAGTAGCCCACTGGCTTGCCGGAAGCATCCGCGATGTAGGAAAACGGAATGGAACTGTCGCGGTGAGCGAGGGTGATGGTGCCGGAATCGTTGATTTTCTTCAGGGTGCCGGTGAGTTCGGCGGCGAAAACTGGCGTGCTGATCAGAGCGGCCGCAATGGCTGCGCCCAGGATATGGGGAACGATGCGCATCAAATTTTCCTCGAATTGTTTTTTTTATGGGGCCAGTTCGTCGGCCCTTTTTGTGCTTCGAATGCCTGACGGCTCCTGAAGTGTTGGCACGGCAGGCATTCGTCGAGAGAGTGTAGAGCATGAGTCGTGCCAGAGCAGTCGATAGTGGCTAATGGCTTGATTTATAAGGTGATTAAAGTTTTGTGTCGGTGTTTTTCGATGAAACTGATCCGGTTATCCGAATCGACCGACAGGTCGCGTTCGGAAAACCGAACGATCTTTTAATCGCTGCCCTTATATTGATGATCGTTCGAGCCCACATTCCCTTGTGGCGAGGGGATTTATCCCCGATAGGTCGCGAAGCGGCCTTCTTTCAGCGCAAAGGCGAGGACCGCTTCGCAGTCCATCGGGGATAAATCC
>NZ_JASCPO010000363.1:0-3792 GCF_029960145.1 Pseudomonas sp. PS01299
CGCGAAAGCGGTCTGTCAGCCAATGCATCATCAACTGACAGACCGCTTTCGCGAGCAAGCCCGCTCCCACAATTCAGATGTTTATTGACGGACCAGGCGGTGATTCGGCAGTTGTACCGCTTCGGTGCTGCGATACGGGTTGATATCCAGCCCGCCGCGACGCACATAGCGCGCAAACACCGTGAGCTTCTCCGGCTTCAGCAAACGCTGCAGGTCGAGGAAAATCCGCTCCACACACTGCTCGTGGAAGTCCGAGTGCTGGCGGAAGCTGACGATGTATTCCAGCAGACTGGCGTGATCCAGCGCCGCGCCACGATATTCCACCACCACGCTGCCCCAGTCCGGCTGACTGGTCACCGGGCAGTTCGATTTGAGCAGATGGCTATGCACGCTCTCTTCGACAATCCGCGAATCATCGCAACGCAGCAGTTCCGGACGCGGATGCTCATAGTTGCTGACGCTGATGTCCAGATCGTCGATGCACACGCCCGGCAACGCCACGACGCCTTCGGCCTCGACGTCCTTCAGGCTGCGTACCCGTACGCCGACCGGTTTGCCGGCAGCGGCCGACAGGTCCTTGACCAGCGTCGCCTCCAGGCTGGCGATATCGGCAAACGGTGTCTGATTCAGCGAGTTCAGGTACAACTTGAACGACTTCGATTCGATAATGTTCGGCGAATCCGCCGGAATGCTGAATTCACCGATCGCCACCACCGGCTTGCCCGATGGCAACAACCACGACAGTTCGAAGCAATTCCAGAAATCCACGCCTTTATAGGGCAGGGTTTCGGCGGTCAGGCCCAGCTCGGCCCATTTCGCGGTGCGCGGAATCGGGAACAGCAGGGACGGCGTGTACGTGGCGATGTATTCGCTGGATTTGCCCAGCGGCGAATGTTCGGCTGCGGGATGCATGGCGGAAACCTGACTGAAGAATCAGCGGATTCTATCAGCCTTTGCGCCCGCCTTTGAGTGCTTACTGACTGACAGTCAGTTTGCCGACCATGCCCGCCTGGTAGTGACCGGGAATATTGCAGGCAAATTCCAGGCTGGTGGCTTTGCTGAAGGTCCAGGTCAGCTCGGCGGTCTTGCCCGGCTCGACCAGCACGCTGTTGGGGTCGTCGTGCTTCATGCCGTGGTCCATGCTGCCGTGATCCATGTCCGCCATGTCGTGGGACATTTCTTTCATGCCGGTAGGCGTGAGCATGCCGCTTTGCTGCATCTGCAACATTTCCTGCTGGTGTTGGGCATGCATCGCGGCGTCACCGAGGTTGAATTCGTGCAGCAACTGGCCTTTATTCACCAGCACAAAGCGAACCGTCTCACCGGCCTTGACCTGAATCGCCTTGGGATCGAACGACATGTCGTTCAGTACAACTTCAATGCTGCGAGTAGCCTTGGCTGCTGGAGCCGGTTGGCCAAAATCATAAGTGTGCGCGGGAGCGGCCCAGACAGGTGAACTCAGCGCTAGCAAGCAGGCGGCGACGGCCAGAGGGTTGCGCAAAAACATAGTCATACTCCAACAAGATAAGGTTCAGCCTGTGGGAAACTCTAGCCCGCCTGCGCTGGCAGCTACCTGACAGGCAGATTACAACTTTGTCAGGTTGGCGTGTGTCGGCTGCTCCCACGGTATAACGCTTTTGTTCCTACAACCCGAGTCGCCCATGAAACTGCTGATCGTCGAAGACCAACCGAAAACCGGCCACTACCTGCGCCAGGGCCTGACCGAGGCCGGCTTCAACACAGAACTGGTGGCCGACGGCGTCAGCGGTCAGCAACTGGCGTTGAACGGGGATTATGCGCTGTTGATTCTCGACGTGATGCTGCCCGGGCGCAGTGGCTGGCAGATTCTGCAGGCGGTGCGCAACGCCGGCCTCGACACGCCGGTACTGTTTCTCACCGCCAAGGACGCCGTGGAAGACCGGGTGCACGGCCTCGAACTCGGCGCCGACGATTATCTGGTCAAACCCTTCGCCTTCTCCGAACTGCTGGCCCGGGTGCGCAGCCTGCTGCGCCGGGGCAGCGCCCTGCCCCAGGAAACCAGCCTGCAACTGGCCGATCTGCGTCTGGACCTGATCCGCCGCCGCGTCGAGCGCAGCGGTCAGCGCATCGACCTGACCGCCAAGGAGTTCGCCCTGTTGGAAATGCTTCTGCGCCGTCAGGGTGAAGTGCTGCCGAAATCGCTGATTGCCTCGCAAGTCTGGGACATGAACTTCGACAGCGACACCAACGTGATCGAAGTGGCGATCCGGCGCCTGCGCCTGAAGATCGACGATGACTTCCCCAATAAACTGATCCACACCGTGCGCGGCATGGGTTACGTGCTTGAAGAGCGTCCGGCCTGATGCGTCGCCTGTCCCTGAGTTCTCGTCTGGCCTTGCTGTTTGCCGCCTGCACCGCCGTGGTCTCGCTATTCGCCGGGGTGCTGTTCAGCCGCGCCAGCGAGGCGCACTTCATTGAGCTCGATCAGCAATTGCTGGACGGCAAGCTGATCGGTTTGCGCCGAGCCTTGCAGGATGTGCAACCCGTTCAGCGTGAGGCGCGGCTGGCGGATGAGCTGAGCCGTCAGGCCGATCTGGCGCTGCGTATTACCGGCAGTGACGGCCAGCGCTGGTACGACAGCTCGATCAATTTACCGCAGGACTTGCCGCAACAGCCGGGCCTGTCGACCATCAGCCATGACGGCGCCGACTACCGCGTGCTCAACGCCCCGCTCGATCCAGAGCAACCCGATTCGCCGCAACTGACGCTGCTGCTGGACATCACTCATCACCAGCACTTCCTGCAGCGCATGCAGCATCTGATCTGGCTGACCGTCGGCTTGTCGGCCCTGGCCACCGCGCTGCTCGGCGCCTGGGCCGCACGCAGCGGCTTGCGTCCGTTGCGCCGTATGAGCGCAGTCGCCCGTGGGATTTCCGCACATTCGCTCAACGCCCGACTGCCGGAAGCGCAAATGCCGCCGGAGCTTGCGGAAATGGCCCACAGCTTCAACGCCATGCTCGGACGCCTCGACGACTCGTTTCAGCGGCTGTCGGCGTTCTCTGCCGACATCGCCCATGAACTGCGCACACCGCTGTCGAACCTGCTGACCCACACCCAGGTCACCCTCACCCGCCCGCGACCGATCGAGGATTACCGCGAAGCCCTGCACAGCAACCTCGAAGAACTGCAATGGATGGCGCAACTGGTCAACGACATGCTTTATCTGGCCAAGGCTGATCACGGTTTGCTGATGCCCAAGCGTGAGGCACTGGAATTGGCGGATGAGAGCGATGTGTTGCTGGAGTTTTTCGCGCCACTGGCCGAGGACGCCGGGGTGACACTGAGCCGCGAAGGTCATGCGCGCATGGAAGGTGATCGCAATATGTTGCGCCGGGCCTTGTCGAATCTGCTGGATAACGCGCTGCGCTTCACCCCGGCGTCAGGCAGCGTGCGCCTGTCCATCGTCGATCAACCGCACATAGCGCAGGTGTCGGTGGAGAACAGTGGCGAAGGCATTTCGGCAGAGTTGTTGCCACGGCTGTTTGACCGGTTTTATCGAGCAGATCCGGCGCGGCAGGAAGGCAGCAGTGAACATGCGGGGCTGGGGCTGGCGATTACCCAATCGATCGTCCGCGCGCATGGTGGGCAGATTCATTGCGAATCGGCTGCGGGGTGGACGCGGTTTGTGATTGAGTTGCCCAAGGGGAATTGAGGCCAGCAGGTCCGGCCCCTTCGCGAGCAGGCTCACTCCTACAGTTGAAATGCATTCCCCTGTAGGAGTGAGCCTGCTCGCGATAGCGGTAATAGAGATTA
>NZ_JASCPO010000364.1:0-3785 GCF_029960145.1 Pseudomonas sp. PS01299
CGATAGCGGTGTGTCAGTCGATACAAATGTATCTGACACACCGCTATCGCGAGCAGGCTCACTCCTACAGGGGACGGTATTCCAAGGCATAAAAAAACGCCGCGCATCTCACGATGGGCGGCGTTTTCTATTGCTTTGTAACCTTAGGCTTGAACGACTGGAATCTTGGCGTTCGCAGCAGCTTCACGGAACTCGGCGATCTGGTCGAAGGACAGGTAGCGGTAGACATCGGCCGCCATGCTGTCGATCTTGCCAGCGTATTCCATGTACTCCTCGACGGTCGGCAGGCGACCCAGGATCGAAGCCACGGACGCCAGCTCGGCCGAAGCCAGGTAGACGTTCGCGCCGTCGCCCAGACGGTTCGGGAAGTTACGGGTCGAAGTCGACACCACGGTGCTGTTCGGCTCAACGCGTGCCTGGTTACCCATGCACAGCGAGCAGCCTGGCATTTCCATGCGTGCGCCGGCCTTGCCGTAGATGCCGTAGTAGCCTTCTTCGGTCAGTTGGTGAGCGTCCATCTTGGTCGGCGGCGACAGCCACAGACGGGTAGGCAGCTGACCCTTGACCTGATCCAGCAGTTTACCGGCAGCGCGGAAGTGACCGATGTTGGTCATGCACGAACCGATGAACACTTCGTCGATCTTCTCGCCAGCCACGCTGGACAGCAGACGGGCGTCGTCCGGGTCGTTCGGTGCGCACAGTACCGGCTCGTTGATGTCGGCCAGATCGATTTCGATGACTTCGGCGTATTCGGCGTCGGCATCGGCTTCCATCAGCTCAGGGTTGGCGATCCAGGCTTCCATCGCTTGCGCGCGACGTTCCAGGGTACGTGCATCGCCGTAGCCTTCGCCGATCATCCAGCGCAGCAGGGTGATGTTGGACTGCAGGTACTCGGTGATCGACTCTTTCGACAGCTTGATGGTGCAACCGGCAGCCGAACGTTCGGCCGAGGCGTCGGACAGTTCGAACGCCTGTTCCAGGGTCAGACCTTCCAGACCTTCGATCTCCAGGATGCGGCCGGAGAAGGCGTTTTTCTTGCCTTTCTTCTCGACGGTCAGCAGACCGTTCTGGATAGCGAAGTAAGGAATGGCATGAACCAGGTCACGCAGGGTGATGCCAGGTTTCATTTTGCCTTTGAAGCGCACCAGAATCGATTCCGGCATGTCCAGCGGCATGACGCCGGTGGCAGCGGCGAACGCGACCAGACCGGAACCGGCCGGGAACGAGATGCCCATCGGGAAACGGGTGTGCGAGTCACCACCGGTACCCACGGTGTCCGGCAGCAGCATGCGGTTCAGCCACGAGTGGATGATGCCGTCGCCCGGACGCAGGGAAACGCCGCCGCGGGTCATGATGAAGTCAGGCAGGGTGTGGTGGGTGGTCACGTCGATCGGCTTCGGATACGCCGCGGTGTGGCAGAAGGACTGCATCACCAGGTCAGCGGAGAAGCCCAGGCACGCCAGGTCTTTCAGTTCGTCACGGGTCATCGGACCGGTGGTGTCCTGAGAACCGACGGTGGTCATTTTCGGTTCGCAGTAGGTGCCAGGACGAACGCCTTGGCCTTCTGCCAGACCGCACGCCTTGCCGACCATTTTCTGCGCCAGGGTGAAGCCCTTGGTGCTTTCAGCCGGTGCTTCAGGCTTCTTGAACAGATCGAATGCTGGCAGACCCAGTTCGGCGCGAGCCTTCTCGGTCAGGCCACGGCCGATGATCAGCGGAATACGACCGCCGGCACGGACTTCGTCCAGCAGCACAGGGGTCTTCATTTCGAAGGTGGTGATGACTTCGTCGGTACCGTGCTTGCAGACTTTGCCAGCGTGCGGGTACAGGTCGATCACGTCGCCCATGTTCATGTTCGACACGTCGAACTCGATTGGCAGTGCGCCGGCATCTTCCATGGTGTTGTAGAAGATCGGAGCGATTTTGCTGCCGAAGCAGAAACCGCCAGCGCGCTTGTTCGGCACGTAAGGGATGTCGTCGCCGAAGAACCACAGCACCGAGTTGGTTGCCGATTTACGCGAGGAACCGGTACCGACCACGTCACCGACGTAGGCGATCGGGAAGCCTTGACCGCGCATCTCTTCGATCTGCTTCATCGGGCCGGTCTTGCCTTGCTCGTCCGGAACGATGCCGTCACGGGCCATTTTCAACATGGCCAGGGCGTGCAGCGGGATGTCAGGACGCGACCAGGCGTCTGGTGCAGGCGACAGGTCGTCGGTGTTGGTTTCGCCGGTGACCTTGAATACGCGCAGGCTGATCTTGTCGGCCAGGACAGGACGCTTCTTGAACCACTCGCCGTCAGCCCAGGATTGCAGCACGGCCTTGGCGTGAACGTTGCCGTTCTTGGCTTTTTCAGCCACGTCGTGGAAGGCATCGAACATCAGCAGGGTGTGCTTGAGTTCTTCGGCAGCCACTGGCGCCAGCTCGGCGTTGTCCAGCAGTTCAACCAGAGTCACGATGTTGTAGCCGCCCTGCATGGTGCCGAGCAGTTCTACAGCGCGCTTCTTGTCCAGCAGAGGGGAGGTGACTTCGCCTTTGGCCAGGGCCGACAGGAAACCGGCTTTGACGTAAGCGGCTTCGTCCACTCCTGGTGGTACGCGATTGGTGATCAGGTCAACGAGGAAAGCTTCTTCGCCAGCCGGAGGATTCTTCAGCAGCTCGACCAGGCCTGCAGTTTGTTCGGCGTTAAGCGGCTGGGGAACGATACCCAGGGCTGCACGCTCTTCGATATGTTTGCGGTAGGCTTCAAGCACAGTTATTACCCTCATCAGTGGTCCCAAATGGGTGTCCGGGACGCTCATCCCGAAATTGCCGTACTCATGCACCGCACGACGTTGTGGGTCGTTTGGCCAGAATTACCGGCAATTCCTTACAGAAGCTGCTTTCAAAGTTTTACGCCTGCAGAACGGGGAGCTGATGAGGGTTGGCGTTGGGCTTTTCCCCGCTGGAAAAACCCTTCGCCAACACCGCTCTGAAGGAACGACTGTGCTCGTGACGCTTTGAAAACAGCTTCTAACGGACATTGGCGCCTTAAAAGGCTGGCTGATTCTACGGCAAAAAAAATTTAAAGGTAAGTCGCGCTCTATTGGACTTTGGTGGCGTTGTGCGCGGGCGAGGCAAACCGCGAGCCAGCGCTTGCCCCTGACGTTTGAGGGGTGATCAATGCCCGACAAAGGGCTAACATGCCGGCCTGTTCCGCGTTTCAGTGTTTTGCCAATTTATGCCCAATCAGACCATCAAGACCCCCTGCGTCGGCCTCTGCTCCACTGTTTACGGAGATCTGGTGTGCCGTGGCTGCAAGCGTTTCCACCACGAAGTGATCCACTGGAATGGTTACGGCGAGGAGGAAAAGCGTGCGGTGTGGTTGCGTCTGGAGCAATTGCTGTCACAAGTGATGGCGAGCAAGGTCGAGATCTTCGATCCGGCGCGCCTGCGCCAACAGCTGGAGCAGCGCAAGATCCGCTTCGTGCCGCATCAGTCGGAATATTGCTGGGCCTATCAGCTGATTGCGCGCGGGGCGCGGGTGATCATTAATCTGGAAGCCTATGGGATGGTGTTGCTGCCGGAGTTCCGCGACTGGAACCTGCCGGCGTTGCGCGATGCCATTGATCGGGAATTTTTCCTGCTGTCGGAAGCGCATTATCAGCGCTACATCGCCCCGGGCTTCCTCAAGGACGTCTTTGGCGCCTGAAGATCAAAAGCTTCGCGAGCAAGCCCGCTCCCACAGGAGATTGCATTCCAAATGTGGGAGCGGGCTTGCTCGCGAAGACTGACTTTCAAACGCC
>NZ_JASCPO010000365.1:0-3769 GCF_029960145.1 Pseudomonas sp. PS01299
GGCGTCGTGTCAGTCGACATCAATGTTGAATGATCCACCGCATTCGCGAGCAAGCCCGCTCCCACATTGGGATTTGGGTGTGTTAATCAGGCCAGGGTTGGCAACGGCCCGAGCTTGCCCTTGTGATAAATCATCGGCGTCACCGGTTGCTCGGGCAGGATCAGGTTCTTCACCGCGCCGACAATGATCGCGTGATCACCACCGTCGTATTCTCGCCACAACTCGCACTCGATGATTGCTGTGGCCTTGGCGAGGATCGGGTTACCGAGTTCGCTCAAATGCCACTCGATGTGCTTGGCCTTGTCCTTGCCTTTACCGGCGAAGGCGTAGGCTTCAGCGGTCTGGTCGGCGGACAGCAAATGGATCGCGAACTTCTTGCTGTCGCGCAGCACCGGGTAGGTGTCGGAAGCGTAGTTGGGGCAGAACAGCACCAGCGCCGGATCAATCGACAGCGCGCTGAAGGCGCTGGCGGTGATGCCGACGATGCCGCCCTCCGGGTCGAGGGTGGTGACCACCGTGACTCCGGACGGAAACGAGCTCATGACGTCTTTGTAAATGCCGGGTTCGATCATGTCGCAGGACTCCTAGCGCATCACAAACGGATCAGGCATCGGGGCCTGAGAGAGATTGATCCACACCGTTTTCAGTTCGGTGTAGGCCAGCACCGAATCGATGCCGCTTTCGCGTCCATAGCCACTGTTCTTGAAGCCGCCGATCGGCGCCATCGCCGACACCGCACGGTAGGTATTGACCCAGATGATCCCCGAGCGCACATCCCGCGCCAGGCGATGGGCGCGGCCCAGATCGCGTGTCCAGATGCCGGCGGCGAGGCCGAACTGCGAGTCGTTGGCGATTGCCAGCGCCTCGGCTTCGTCTTTGAAGCGAATCACCGATGCCACCGGGCCGAAGACTTCTTCCTGCATGATCTTCATCGAGTTGCGATCGCACTCGAACAGCGTCGGCTCGTAGAACCAGCCGTCACCCAGATCGGTGGGGCGCTTGCCGCCGGTGCGCAACCGCGCGCCTTCAGCAAGGGCATCAGCCACCAGGCCTTCGACCACCGCCAATTGCTGCGCAGTAGCCATCGGGCCCATTTCGCTGTGGTCTTCCTGCGGGTTGCCGATGCGGATGCGCTGGGCGCGTTCGACCAGTCGATTGACGAACTCGTCGTAGATTTCGTCCTGCACCAGCAGGCGCGAACCGGACACGCAGCTCTGGCCCGAGGCGGCGTAGATCCCGGCGATGGCGCCGTTGATCGCGCTGTCCAGATCGGCGTCGGCGAAGATGATGTTCGGCGATTTGCCGCCGAGTTCCAGCGACAGCTTGGCGAAGTTTTCGGCGCTGCTGCGCACCACGTGCCGGGCCGTGGCCGCGCCGCCGGTGAAGGCGATCTTGCGGATCAGCGGATGGCGGGTGAGGGCGGCGCCGGTGCTCGGGCCGTAACCGGTGACAACGTTGACCACGCCCGGCGGAATCCCGGCTTCGAGGGCCAGACGTGCCAGCTCAAGGATGGTCGCCGAGGCGTGTTCGGAAGGCTTGATCACGATGGTGTTGCCGGCGGCGAGGGCCGGGGCCAGTTTGATCGCGGTCAGGTACAGCGGGCTGTTCCACGGAATGATCGCGGCAACCACACCCATCGCTTCGTGCACGGTGTAGGCAAACAGGTCGGGCTTGTCCAGCGGCAGGGTGCCGCCTTCGAGCTTGTCGGCCAAGCCTGCGGTGTAATGGAAGAACTCCGGCAGATAGCCGACCTGACCACGGGTTTCGCGGATCAGTTTGCCGTTGTCGCGGCTTTCCAACTGCGCCAGTTGTTCCTTGTTTTCTGCGATCAGGTCACCGAGACGGCGCAGCAGTTTGCCGCGTGCGGTGGCGGTGAGGCCGCGCCAGGCCGGGCTGTCGAAAGCCGTCTGCGCCGCTTGCACGGCGCGTTCGACGTCGGCTTCATCGGCATCGGGCAGTTCGGCCCAGGCTTGGGCGCTGGCCGGGTTGAGGCTTTCGAAGGTCTTGCCGGAGAGGGCATCGACCCATTCTCCGCCGATGCACATCTGGAAGCGTGCGAGTGTCATGCAACGATCCCCTTTATAGGGTTTTGTCGGGAGTGTGCGAATTCGAGAAATTCCAGCAGCGTCTGGTTGACCAGGCGCGGCGACTCTACCGGCATCATATGCCGTTGCTCGGGCAGCACCGCAACCTTCGCGCCGGGGATGCGCCGGGCCAGTTGCTCCGCCATTTCCGGGGTGGAACCGGGGTCGAGTTCGCCGGTGGCGATCAGCGTCGGCGCCTGAATGCTGCCGAGGTCGTCGGCGCGGTACATGTCCTGCGTGGCGAACAATTCGTAGGTGGTCAGGTAACCCTGCGGGTCGTTGCCGGCCAGGGTCTGACGAATGGCTGCGATCTGCGCCGGGTTGGCCGCCTGATATTCACGGCTGAACCAGCGCGACAGCGCCGCTTCGGCGTTGGCATCCGGGCCGTGCTCAGCGGCCTGCGCGGTACGGGCGATAACCCCGGCGCGCTGTTCTTCACTGCGGTTGAACACGCTGTTAAGCACCACCAGGCTTTGCAGGCGCTCCGGGTAGTGCAGGGCAAACGCCCGTGCCACCAGTCCGCCCATGGAGAAACCGATCACCGCTGCCTGGGGCAGATTCAGGTGATCGAGCAGCTCCAGCAACTGATCGGCATAACCGAGCAGGCCGGTGCCGCTGGCCGGGCGCGGGCTGGCGCCGTGGCCGAGCATGTCGTAGGCGATCACCCGGTATTGGGCAGACAGGCCAACGATCTGGCCGCCCCACATTTCTTTGTTCAGGCCCACGCCGTGGATCAAGACCACGGGCTGGCCTTGGCCGGTCGCCAGGTAACTGGTGCCAGCCGGGGTGAGTTCAGCGGTGAGCCGAATCATGGAGCGCTCCTGCAATGCCTTTTTATTGTGATTACTGGGCTTTTTCGGCGGCCAGTTCTTCCAGATCGATGTAGCGGTTGCCGATGCGCGGGTGCAGGCGACCACCGTCGGCGCAACCGAGCACCACGACGATTTCGTCGGCACGCGGCGCGTCTTCGATCTGCATTTCCAGGGTGATGTAGTGCGAACGCAGCCCTTCGTCGTCCTTGTGCATCATCGGGATCTGGATCGAGGTTCCCGGGCCGCCGCGCTTGTTGGTGAAGCTCAGGTAGCTCTTGGCCTTGACCGCTTCGCGGTAGTGATTGCCGAAGCGCAGGGTGTGGATCACCGCCGAGGCGTGTTCGATCTCGCCGTCGGCGCCGACCACTGCCGCTTTGCCGTACGCCTCGATCTTCTCGGCGCCGCCGATGATGCCCACCAGACGCTCGACCATCATGGCGCCGAGGTCGGAGCAGTTGGCGCGGATCTGCGGTTTCAAATCCTCGACGAAGCCGTTGCCGACCCACGGGTTCTTCATCACCACAGCCAGCCCGACCATGGTCACTGGCTTGTCAGTGACCTTGCCGCCTTCGATGAAGGTTTCTTCGACATAGCTGACGATCTTGCGAATTTCGAAACTCATGAGCTGCTCCGTAGGGGGATTGAGAGTGTCTGTGCGTCTGATGGTATACCATAATACCGATCGTGCAAGTCCCCCACGCAAGATTTGCCGGATCCATCCGGCGAATGGCGGTGTATTCACTGCCAGCCCCAATCTCACAAACACCATTACACCCTGTGGGAGGGGGCTTGCTCCCGAAAGCGGTGGATCGGTCGACATCTCGGGTGCCTGACACAGCGCCTTCGGGAGCAAGCCCCCTCCCACGATGGAAA
>NZ_JASCPO010000366.1:0-3763 GCF_029960145.1 Pseudomonas sp. PS01299
GGCTCACTCCTACAGGTTTGGCGGTGTTCACACATGCTATGTTCGACACAAATCCTGTAGGAGTGAGCCTGCTCGCGATGGCCGTTACGCCATCTTCACGCCTGGCGTCAGGGCCGCCGGCAACACCAGGCTCGGTGTTTCCAGCGACGCCACCGGGTACGCGCAGTAATCCGCCGCGTAGTAGGCGCTGGCGCGATGGTTGCCCGAAGCCCCGACACCGCCGAACGGTGCGCTGCTCGCCGCACCGGTCAGCTGTTTGTTCCAGTTGACGATACCGGCGCGGCTTTCCAGCCAGAACTGCTGATAACGATCTTCGGAATCCGACAGCAAACCAGCCGCCAAGCCATAAGCGGTGTCGTTGGCCTCAGCGATCGCCGCAGCGAAATCGGCGTAGCGAATCACCTGCAGCAACGGGCCGAACAGTTCTTCGTCCGGGCGCTTGGCCACGGCGGTCACATCCAGAATGCCCGGAGTCAGCAACGCCGATTGCGCTTGCGGCTGAGTCATCGCCAGCAGCGACACCGCGCCATTGGCCAGCAGGTGTTGCTGGGCATCCATCAGCGCTTTCGCCGCGCCAAGGGAAATCACCGAGCCCATGAACGGCGCGGGTTGCTGATCGAACGCACCGACCTCGATGGTCGCGCTGACTTCCACCAGACGCTTGAGCAGGCTGTCGCCCCACGCGCCTTGCGGCACCAGCAGACGACGGGCGCAGGTGCAACGCTGACCGGCGGAGATGAACGCCGACTGAATGATCGTGTACACCGCCGCGTCCAGATCAGCCACCTGATCGACCACCAGCGGATTGTTGCCGCCCATTTCCAGCGCGAGGATCTTGTCCGGACGCCCGGCGAACTGCTGGTGCAGGTGATTGCCGGTGCGGCTCGAACCGGTGAAGAACAAGCCATCGATGCCCGGGTTCGCCGCCAGGGCGATACCGGTTTCGCGAGCGCCTTGCAACAGGTTCAACACGCCGGCCGGCAGGCCAGCTTCGATCCAGCACTTGACCGTCAGCTCGGCGACCTTCGGGGTCAGCTCGCTAGGCTTGAACAGCACGCTGTTACCCGCCAGCAGTGCCGGCACGATGTGCCCGTTCGGCAAATGACCCGGGAAGTTGTAAGGGCCGAACACCGCCACCACACCGTGTGGCTTGTGGCGCAGTACGGCGGTGGCGTCGCCCAGCGGGCCGCTCTTCTCGCCGGTACGTTCGCGGTAGCTCTGCACCGAGATCGCGATCTTGTTGACCATGCTGGTGACTTCAGTCGCGGCTTCCCACAGAGGCTTGCCGGTTTCCTCGCCGATGGTGCGGGCCAGTTCGTCGCTGTGGTTTTTCAGGGCGGCGGCGAAGGCTTCGAGCACGCTGATGCGCTCGTCCAGCGAACGCCGCGCCCAACCCGGAAAGGCCTGACGCGCTGCCTGCACGGCGGACTCGACCTGAGCGGCGGTAGCGCCCTCCCCCGACCACAGCACCTGCTGGGTCACCGGGTTCAGCGACTGAAAGGCTTCGCCCTGACCGGCGAGCCATTCACCTGCGATGTATAGCGAATTCATTATTTCGACTCCCGAGCAGCAGACAACGCCACGGCGCGCACTTGATCGCCGGCGTTGAGTTGAAGACGTTTGGCGGTCAGCGGATCGACCACCAGCGTGCCGGCGGCCAGGCGGGCCGGGGCAGCGGTGATGCGGCAATCTTCGCGCTTGCGGTTATGGATGATGAACGGCGTGGCGTCATCGCCCGGTGTACCGATCGCCAGCACCAGCGCTTCGCTGTCGCGGACTGCGCGGATCTTGCTGGTTTCGCACTCGATGGCCGGGCCGGCGTCGAAGATATCGACGTAACCCTGATAGCTGAAACCTTCGCTCTTGAGCATCGCCAGCGCCGGCTCGGTGTCGGGGTGTACCTGACCGATCACGTTGCGCGCATCCGGCGACAGGAAGCAGGTGTACAGCGGGAATTTCGGCATCAGTTCGGCGATGAACGCCTTGTTGCCAACGCCGGTCAGGTAATCGGCCTGACTGAATTCCATCTTGAAGAAGTGCCGACCGAGGCTCTCCCAGAACGGCGAACGCCCGGCTTCATCGGAGACGCCGCGCATCTCGGCGATGATCTTGTTGCCGAACAGCTCAGGGAACTCGGCGATGAACAGCATGCGCGCTTTGGACAGCATGCGGCCGTTCAGACCGGTGCGGTAATCAGCATGCAGGAACAGCGAGCACAGCTCGGAGTTGCCGGTCAGGTCGTTGGCGAGGAACAGCGTCGGAATCTCGCGATAGATGTTCAGCTCTTGCGAGGCGCTGACGGTCAGGCCGACGCGGAAGTTGTACCACGGCTCACGCAGACCGACCGCGCCGGCGATAGCGGAAATCCCCACCACGCGACCGTTGTCGTCTTCGAGCACGAACAGGTAGTCCGCATCGCCACGGCCGGCTTCGCCGCGAAAGGTCTTCTCGGCCCAGCCGACCCGATGGGTCAGGCGCTCTTCGTTGGCCGGCAAGGTGGTCAGGCCGGTGCCGGTGCTGCGGGCCAGGTCGATCAGCGCGGATAAATCGCTGCTGCGTACGGGACGAACAATCATGCTATCTCCTCAAACGGGCCGCCTTCGCCACCCGTGAAACTCGCTAAGGCGTTAAACCGCCACCAGGCGCACGCTGGCACCTTCACCGACGCCCAGGGCTTCGGCTGCTTCCAGATCCAGGGTCACCGGTTTGCCCGGCGCGTAATCGAGTTCCAGCAGCACCGCGCGGTAATCCTGCAACTGCGCGTTGGCCACCAGATACTGGCGCCCGGCGCCTTTGACCGGCTCGCCGATCTTCACCGGCACTACACGGCTCTGGGCGATCGAACGGATCCCCGAAACACGCGCATGCAGGGTCGGGCCACCGTCGAAAATGTCGATGTAGTGATCGGTCTCGAAGCCTTCGCGCATCAGGATGTCGAAAGTGATCTGCGCACGCGGGTGCACCTGGCCCATCGCTTCTTGAGCGGAATCCGGCAGCAGCGGCACGTAGATCGGGTAATGCGGCATCAGTTCGGCGAGGAACGTGCGGCTCTTCAGGCCACACAGGCGTTCGGCCTCGGCGTAGTTGAGGTCGAAGAAGTTGCGCCCGATCGCGTCCCAGAATGGCGAGTCACCGTTTTCGTCGCTGTAACCGACGATCTCGGTCACCACCGAATCAGCAAAACGCTCCGGGTGGCTGGCGACGAACAGCAGGCGGCCACGGGAGTTGAGCTCGGCCCACGGCGACCCCACCAGCTCACGCTGCACGTAGAAACTGGTCAGCAAGCTGTTGCCTGTCAGGTCGTGGCATTGCGAGAGCACGTGGATCTTGTTGTGGATCTTCAGCTCGCGGGAGGCGTGGACGAAGGTCTCGTTGCGGAAGCTGTAGAACGGCTCGGAGTAACCGGCCGAGGCAACGATCGCCGAGCAGCCGACCAGTTTGCCGGTGGCGGTGTCTTCGAGGACGAAAAAGTAGCTCTCCTCGCCGTTGAAACTCACTTCGGCAGCGAACGAGGCTTCGCTCGCGGCGATCTTGTCGCTCAGACGTTCCACGTCATCCGGCAAGGAAGTGACACCAATCGGACTGTCCGCAGCCAGACGCTGTACCTCGCCCAGATCAGCCATTTGCGCAGGGCGCATCACCAGCATGGTGTCACTCCTTTCTCTTATAAAAATCACAGAAAAAACACCGGACATTGTGGGAGCGGGCTTGCTCGCGAATGCGGTGTGTCAGTCGCCATCTACGCTGACTGATACACCGCATT
>NZ_JASCPO010000367.1:0-3747 GCF_029960145.1 Pseudomonas sp. PS01299
TTTAAGCGCTTTTGTGGCGAGGGAGCTTGCTCCCGCTCGGGCGCGCAGCGGCCGTAAATGTGTTGGGGTCGCTTCGCAACCCAGCGGGAGCAAGCTCCCTCGCCACAGGAAGATCAATCGACGTCAATCCGCTGCGATCTTTTGCTCTTGTTTGATCGTTAGCCCCCTTCCTATAATCGAGCCGCTTACCCAAGCGCCGCCGAGCCCTGTGCTTACCCCGCACGCCAACGGTTTCGGTAATTTTCCGCACCACCCCGACGACTGTTCCTACTCGAAACAGCGCTCGCGCCTCATCCCACATCCCTGGGTGTTCAACCATAATAATTCGCTCCAACGGAGCTCATGACTGTCAGGGATCACCGCATGACGACCAGTACCGCTTACAGCGCCACCGCGCCTGCCCAGCCGACCAACTCCGCCACCCGCGTGGCGACAGCGAGTTTCATCGGCACCGCCATCGAGTTCTACGACTTCTACGTTTACGCTACCGCCGCTGCACTGGTGATCGGGCCGGTGTTCTTTCCGCAGACGTCCGGCACCGCGCAGATGCTTTCGGCGTTTCTCACCTTCGGCATCGCCTTCCTCGCCCGACCGCTGGGTTCGGCCTTGTTCGGCCACTTCGGTGACCGTATCGGGCGCAAGTCGACACTGGTCGCCTCGCTCTTGCTGATGGGCGTGTGCACCACGCTGATCGGCGTGCTGCCGGGTTACGCCAGCATTGGCGCCTGGGCACCGATTTTGTTGTGTGTGCTGCGTTTCGGTCAGGGTTTGGGATTGGGTGGCGAATGGGGTGGCGCGGCATTGCTGGCCACGGAGAATGCGCCCAAGGGCAAACGGGCGTGGTTCGGCATGTTCCCGCAGCTTGGCCCGTCAATCGGCTTTCTTGCAGCCAATGGCCTGTTCCTGACCCTGGCCATGACCCTCGACGACGAGCAGTTCCGCAGTTGGGGCTGGCGGATTCCGTTTCTGCTCAGCGCGGCACTGGTGATGGTCGGCCTGTACGTGCGCCTCAAGCTCCATGAAACGCCAGTATTCGCCAACGCCATTGCTCGTCAGGAACGGGTGAAAGTGCCGCTGGTCGAGCTGTTCAGCCAATACTGGGCGCCAACCCTGCTTGGCGCGGCGGCGATGGTGGTGTGCTATGCGCTGTTTTACATCTCGACGGTGTTTTCCCTGAGCTACGGCGTGTCCACCCTCGGCTATAGCCGTGAAACGTTTCTTGGGCTGCTGTGTTTTGCCGTGCTGTTCATGGCCGCCGCAACGCCGTTGTCCGCCTGGGCCAGCGACCGCTACGGGCGCAAACCGGTGCTGATCGTCGGCGGTGTGCTGGCGATTCTGTCCGGATTCCTGATGGAGCCATTGCTGACACAGGGCTCGACCTGGGGCGTGGCGCTGTTCCTGTGCATCGAGCTGTTCCTGATGGGCGTGACGTTTGCCCCGATGGGCGCGCTGCTGCCGGAACTGTTTCCGACCCGCGTGCGCTATACCGGCGCATCGGCGGCCTACAACCTGGGCGGGATCGTCGGCGCCTCGGCCGCCCCGTTCTTCGCGCAGAAACTGGTGGCGATGGGTGGTTTGAGTTATGTCGGCGGCTATGTGTCGGCGGCAGCGGTGCTCAGCCTGATTGCTGTGCTGTGCCTGAAGGAAACGCGCAATAACGATCTGAATCAGGTTGCCTGACAGAAGATCAAAAGCTTCGCGAGCAAGCCCGCTCCCACAATTGGTTTTGTGTACGCCACAGATCCAATGTGGGAGCGGGCTTGCTCGCGAATGCCGCGCCTCGGTTTACAGCTCTACCACAACAGCCTGTGCAGCCCGGGTCGCCTTGGCACGCGCAGCCTCAATCGACTCATCCCGCGCCAACGCCACGCCCATCCGGCGCTGACCATTGACTTCAGGCTTGCCGAACAGACGCAACGCCGTATCCGGCTCGCTCAGCGCTGCGCCCAGGTTGGCGAACGCGGTCTGGGTCGACTGCCCTTCCACCAGAATCACCGCCGAAGCGGATGGGCCGAACTGACGGATCAGCGGCACCGGCAGACCGAGAATGGCGCGGGCGTGCAGGGCAAACTGCGACAGGTCCTGGGAAATCAGGGTCACCAGACCGGTGTCATGCGGGCGCGGCGAAACTTCGCTGAACCACACCTGATCACCCTTGATGAACAGCTCGACGCCGAACAGCCCGCGACCGCCCAAGGCCTCGGTCACGGCTTTGGCCACGCGCTCGGACTCAGCCAGGGCAATCGGGCTCATGGCCTGCGGCTGCCAGGATTCCTGATAGTCGCCCTTCTCCTGACGGTGACCGACCGGTGCGCAGAACGTGGTGCCGCCGATGTGGCGCACGGTCAGCAGGGTGATTTCGTAGTCGAAATCGATGAAGCCTTCGATGATCACCCGACCTTTGCCGGCGCGACCGCCCTCTTGCGCGTAATCCCAGGCTTTCTGCACGTCATCGGCGCTGCGCAGCAGGCTCTGGCCTTTGCCCGACGAGCTCATGACTGGCTTGACCACGCACGGGAAACCCAGATCCTGCACGGCTTTGCTGTAGTCCTCGAAGGTGTCGGCAAAATGGTACGGCGAGGTTGGCAGGTCCAGCTCTTCAGCGGCCAGACGGCGGATGCCTTCGCGGTTCATGGTCAGTTGCGCGGCGCGGGCGGTCGGGATCACGGTGAAGCCTTCGGCTTCCAGCTCGACCAGCGTGGCGGTGGCGATGGCTTCGATTTCCGGCACGATGAAGTGCGGTTTCTCGGCTTCGATGACTGCACGCAGCGCGGCGCCGTCGAGCATGTTGATCACGTGGCTGCGGTGCGCCACCTGCATGGCCGGCGCGTTGGCGTAACGGTCGACGGCAATCACTTCAACGCCCAGGCGTTGCAGCTCGATCACCACTTCCTTGCCCAACTCACCACAGCCACACAGCAATACGCGGGTCGCGGTCGGCGACAATGGAGTTCCGATACGGGTCATCTCAGGTCCTCAAAGAAGCGGATCATCGAGGAAAGCAACGCCAGACGCGCTTTCCATGGGGAGAAAGCGCGGCATTTTACATGAACCGCAGGGTTTGGCTCAGCTGGCGACAGCCTGTTTGCGCTCGCGCCAGGCCATGATCAGCCAGACGGCAGTGACGCCAGCGAACTTCGAGACCAGTGCAGTGATGATCACCGGTGGCGTCATCAGGTCGATCATGCCGAAAAAGATGAAGGTATCGAGCGGAATGCTCAGCGCCGAGCTGATCCACAGGCGGTCGCGCAACGGCCGTTTGGTGACGCTGAACACCAGCCAGTCGATGATTTCCGACACCGCGAACGCTGTGGCGCTGGCCAAGGCGATGGATGGATCAGAAGTGACGTAAGACAGTACCAGCGCCGCCAGCATCGCCACGAGCGCACCGTGGCCGAAACGGGTTTGCACCATGTCGCGCAACACGAACACCAACCCGCCCCAGGCCGACCAGATGATGTCCAGGTGCGGCGCGGTGGAGAAAGCGAAGTTGATCAGCACGACGCTGCTGATGTAGGCGATGAGGAAAATCATGGGGGCGACCTGTCAAATTGGCGCACAGGTTACTTCAGGCTTTGAGTTGGGCCAATAAGAAGTAGCGGCTGTTCTGGCCTCTTCGCGAGCAAGCCCGCTCCCACAGTTGATCGAAGGTGAACACAAATCCAATGTGGGAGCGGGCTTGCTCGCGAAGGCGGCCTGTCAGGCGCCGGATTTTGCGGGAACCATCCACACCAACCCACTCGCCTT
>NZ_JASCPO010000368.1:0-3729 GCF_029960145.1 Pseudomonas sp. PS01299
CACAACATTTTGTAGGAGTGAGCCTACTGGCGATAGCGGTGTATCAGCCAACCTATTTGTCGCTGACCCACCGCTATCGCGAGCAGGCTCACTCCTACATTGAAATGAATTCACACCGACCATGACCGAGTATTGAAGATGACCGACACCCCGCATTTCCCGCTCTCCGCCGTGGTCGGCGCCGATGACCTGAAACTCGCGCTGTGCCTGACCGCCATCGACCCGAAAATCGGTGGCGTGCTGATCGAAGGCCCGCGCGGCATGGCCAAGTCCACCCTGGCCCGTGGCTTGGCTGATCTGCTGGCGAGCGGACAGTTCGTCACGCTGCCATTGGGCGCCACCGAAGAGCGTCTGGTCGGCACTCTTGATCTCGACGCCGCGCTGAGTGAAGGGCGGGCGCAGTTTTCTCCCGGTGTTTTGGCCAAGGCTGACGGCGGTGTGCTGTACGTCGATGAAGTAAACCTGCTGCCCGATCATCTGGTCGACCTGCTGCTCGATGTGGCTGCCAGTGGTACCAACCTGATCGAGCGCGACGGCATCTCCCATCGGCATTCGGCGCGATTTGTATTGATCGGCACGATGAACCCGGAAGAGGGTGAATTACGGCCACAGCTGCTTGACCGTTTCGGCCTGAACGTCGCCCTCAGCGGCCACACCGCGCCGACCGAACGTGGGCAGATCATCCGGCGCCGACTGGATTTCGACAGCGATCCACAGGCGTTCTGCGTGCAGTGGGAAGCCCAGCAGCAAGCGCTGCGTGAGCGCTGCGAACAGGCGCGCATCGCCTTGGCGAACATCCCGCTGGATGACGACGCTTTGGCGAGCATCACCCAGCGTTGCTTCGCTGCTGGCGTCGATGGCTTGCGTGCCGATCTGGTCTGGCTGCGGGCGGCCCGTGCGCACGCAGCATGGCGCGGCGCTGCAGCGATTGCCGAGCAGGACATCGACGCCGTGGCGGAATTTGCCCTGCGGCATCGCCGTCGCGAATCCTCTTCTTCCAGCCCTCAGCCACCCGCGCAGAACCCGGCCAGTAGCCAGGCCGAACCGAGCGAAGGGCAGGGCCAGTGGGGCGATATGCCCGCCCCGGCACTGGCCACTGGCGCTCGCCGCGAAGTGCCGAGCTGGCCAAAAAAGTAACCGGCATTCGTCCCCGATCCGACGCGGGGGCGAATGCCAGACCCCGCGCCGGACGCCTCGACCACGGACGCCAGGGCCAGCGCCACGCTGCGCGCAGCGGCCTGGTGAACTGGCCGGGCACGCTGCTCAATGGTCGGCCGCAGACTCGTGAAGATCTGCAGTTCCAGTTGCGTACTCGAACTCCCCATGAGCTGTGGCTGGTGATCGTTGATGCCTCGGCTTCAACGCGTCGGCATCAGGCGCTGAGCGATGCCAAGGGGTTGCTCGCGCAATTGTTCGATGATGCTTATCGGCAGCGTGCGCGGCTGGCCCTGCTGACCGCCAGCGGCAGCGCGCCGAAATGGCAGGTGCAAGGTCTGAAAGCATCGAGTGGCTTGCGCACCTGGCTGGAGGCGTTGGGGGCGGGCGGCGGCACGCCGTTGGTGGCGGCATTGACGCAGGCACAGCAATGGCTGGTGCAGCGACAAAAGCGCTTCCCGGCCGAGCAGCAGCGCTTGCTGGTGGTCACGGATGGGCGTTTGAAAGCCTTACCGTCGATGCCGCCGCTGGAGTGTCCGGGATTGTTGATCGACATTGAGCGTGGGCCGATCCGCCTGACTCGGGCGCGGGAATTAGCGGCGGCGCTGAGTGCGGAATATCGGCATATCGATGATGTGTGATGCCTGTGCGGGCCTCTTCGCGAGCAAGCCCGCTCCCACACTGTGAGCGGTGTTCACAGATTACGAGTGCGACAAAAATCCTTGTAGGAGCCAGCCTGCTGGCGATGGCATCCACTCAATTCCAAGTGAACATGGCAATCAGGGAGCGACCCTCTATGCTCCACACCAGCCCAATCACAAGGAGTGAATCATGCGGGTACTGGTCGCCAATCCTCAGGACGATTTTCGCGTCAAAGCCTACGCCGGCACCAACGGCGTATTACTCGCCATGGACCTCGCCGAGCCCCGACGCAAAGGCCTGCTTGGGTTTGCCATTGAGAAGCAGCAGGGCGACAAACCGTGGTTGTTCCTGTTCAACAGCCTGACATTTCCCGGCAAGACGCACACCTTCCCGCAGTATCACGCCACGCCCAGCGATAAAGCGCCGCTACAGAAATTCCGCTGGGCCGATTACGCGGTCAACCCGGGCACGACCATGCACTATCGCGTGCATTTGGCCTACGGCACGGCGGACGCGCCGCTATTGGGCGAATCACTGGAGCTAAGCATCACCAGTGACGACGGCCACCCAGCCAATCAAAGTGTGATCTTCAACCGTGCTGTGGCCGCCAGTCAGGCCTTCCAGCGCAAGTTTCCCGACCTTGACGCGCAGATCAGCGCCAACAAGAACCTGCCCATCGAAGCTTGGCCCGACGCGGCGCGACTGTGGCTGGAGAACGGGTTGCTGGAGCGATTACTGGGCTTTATCGAACGTGCGGTGGACGCGCAGTGGGCGCTGGACATCGCGATCTACGAGTACCAGTTGCAGGCGATAATCGATGCAGTGAATGCCGCATTTACCCGAGGGGTTCAGGTGCGTGTGCTGTATCACGCTCAGCCTGATGATCCCGATACGACCCTGAACGAAACGAACCTTGCCAAATTGCCGGCGGCGAACAAGCGCGGCCGGGTCACCCATAACATCTTTCACGACAAATTCATTGTTCTCAGCCGTGTCGATGGCGCGGGTCAGCGGCAACCGCAGGCGGTGCTGTGCGGCAGCACCAATTTCACCGCCAATGGCGTGTATCGCCAGGCTAACGTGGTGCATACGCTCGACGACGTGACGATTGCCACGCGTTATTTGCAAGTGTTTGAAGAGGTCTGGGCCAACCCCGCCGATGTCGCTGCGACGCGCAGCTGGATCACCGAGCACAACCCGATGGACCCAACACAGGCGCTGTTCGCCGGGTTCTCGCCACGCAGCGGTGGTGGCGATTTGCGTGAGTTTGTCGAGATCATCGAGGCGGCGAAAAAGGACGTGTTGTTCGTCACCGCTTTCAGCCTGCCGGACGCGATTCTCAACGCGCTGCTCGGCAAACCGCATGACGACATCCTGCGTTACGGCCTGCAAAATACCGCGAGCAGCATCACCGGATTTCATGCCGACCGCACCGCCGAATTCGCTGCCACAGCTTTGCTCAACACCGGGCTGGAAGGCTGGCTGAAAGAAAACATGAAAGGCCAGAAGGGCAACCTGCTGGTGCATACCAAAGCCGTGATCACCGACTTCACCACCGATGCGCCGACCATCATCAGCGGTAGTCACAACCTCAGTACCTCGGCCAGTAACGGCAATGACGAAAATTACCTGATCATTCGCGGCGATACTGATCTGGCGGATCGCTATGGCCTGGAATTGCTGCGGTTTTATGAGCATTACCGCTTTCGCTATTTCGCGAAAAAACTCGAGCTCAAGCAGGTGAGTCCGCTGGCGGTGGATGACAGCTGGACCAACGATTATTACGTGGAAGGGGATTTGCGGCAGTTGTCGCGGTTGCGTTTTGCCGGGCGATGATGTGGCGTGTTTGATGACCCCTTCGCGAGCAAGCCCGCTCCCACATTGGCCCCTCTTTGAACTCAGAACTTGCGTCCGACGAACAACCCCTGTGGG
>NZ_JASCPO010000369.1:0-3709 GCF_029960145.1 Pseudomonas sp. PS01299
CGCGAATGCGGTGTGCCATTCAAGTTGATGGCGACTGATCCACCGCATTCGCGAGCAAGCCCGCTCCCACAGGGGGATTTGAGGAGATTTTGAGAATGCTGCAAGTCGACAAGTTGCACCAGTACTACGGCGGTAGCCACATCCTCCGTGGCCTCTCATTCGACGTAAAAGTCGGCGAAGTCACCTGCCTGCTCGGGCGCAACGGCGTGGGCAAGACCACCCTGCTCAAATGCCTGATGGGCCTGTTGCCGGCCAAGGAAGGTGTGGTGAACTGGGAAGGCCAACCGATTACCACGTTCAAGCCGCACCAGCGGGTACACGCCGGGATCGCCTATGTGCCACAGGGCCGGGAAATCTTCGGCCGGCTCACCGTGGAGGAGAATCTGCTGATGGGCCTGTCACGGTTTCCCGGCAGTGAAGCGAAAGAAGTACCAGGTTTCATCTACGAATTGTTCCCGGTGCTGCTACAAATGAAGCAGCGCCGCGGCGGTGACCTGTCCGGCGGTCAGCAACAGCAGCTGGCTATCGGTCGCGCCCTGGCCAGTCGTCCGCGTTTGCTGATCCTCGACGAGCCCACCGAAGGCATCCAGCCCTCGGTGATCAAGGAGATCGGCGCGGTGATCAAGAAGCTCGCGGCGCGGGGCGACATGGCGATTTTGCTGGTTGAGCAGTTCTACGACTTCGCCGCCGAGCTGGCCGATCAGTACCTGGTGATGTCCCGGGGCGAGATCGTGCAGCAGGGTCGCGGTGAAAATATGGAGGCCGAGGGTGTACGAGGTCTGGTAACAATTTAATCTGTAGCTTCCTAACGATAATTACAAACCATGAACTTACCGCTTCCCACTGCCCTGTTTACCCCGAGCTGGCACGCCGAGCTGGAACTGGCCTACGCCCGCTTCGGCGACTGCACGCGCCCGGTTCAACGCCGGCATCTCGGCCCGCTACGGGTACAAAAGCATCTGTATGCCGAAGGCCCCGAGGTCTGCCAGCACATCATCGTCCACCCGCCGGGCGGGATCGCCGGGGGTGACCGGCTGAACATCAGCGCCCGCGTCGAACGGGACGCCTGGGCGCAGATCACCAGCCCCGGCGCCGCCAAGTGGTATCGCGCAGCGGGGCCGGCGTATCAGCAGCTCGATCTGAAAATCGCGACCGGTGCGACGCTGGAGTGGCTGCCGCAGGAAACTATCGTCTACAGCGCCGCTCAGGCCGAACTCACCACCTCGATCGAGCTTGAGGGCGATGCGCGGCTGTTCTACTGGGACGTGGTGGCGCTGGGCCGACCGGCCAGTGGCGAGCGCTTCGACCTCGGACACTTTCAAGCGCATCTGGATATCCGCCGTGACGGGCGATTGCTCTGGCACGAGCGTCAACGCATCACCGGCAATGACGGCTTGCTCGATTCGCCGATCGGTCTGGATGGCAATCCGGTGTTTGCGACGCTGCTGGTGACCGGTGAAATCGATGCCGATTTGCTGGAGCGTTGCCGCTCGCTGGGCCATGAGGTGCGCGGTGATCTGACCCAGTTGCCGGGGCTTTTGGTTGCCCGCTGCCTGGCGAGCGAGGCACTGCTGGCCCGCGCCTGGCTGATCGACCTGTGGCGCCTGCTGCGCCCGGCCCTGCTCGGCCGCGAAGCGGTATCACCGAGAATCTGGAGCACTTGAAAAGCCACCCTCACCCCCCGCCCTCTCCCGGAGGGAGAAGGAGCCTGACCAGGTTGTCTGGAAGGAAATTTGCATTCTCGAAAAATATTGACTGACTGGAGCGGCCTCGACAAACGACCGAGATCAGTCCCCTCTCCCTCCGGGAGAGGGCTAGGGTGAGGGCTGGCTCTAACTGGCCCCCACGCCCGCAAGAACCTCACAAAACTGCCCTGATGGATACCCGCAATGGACCTGACCCCACGCGAAAAAGACAAGCTGTTGATCTTCACCGCCGGCCTCGTCGCCGAACGCCGACTGGCCCGAGGTGTGAAGCTCAACTACCCGGAAGCCATGGCCTATATCTCCGCCGCCCTGCTCGAAGGCGCCCGTGATGGCCAGACCGTGGCCGAGCTGATGCACTTCGGCACCACCCTGCTCAGCCGCGAGCAGGTGATGGAAGGCATCCCGGAAATGATCCCGGAGATCCAGGTCGAAGCGACGTTTCCCGACGGCACCAAACTGGTCACCGTCCACCAACCGATCGTCTGAGGCCGCGCCATGACCTACACCATTCGCGATGCCCTGCACGCCGACCTCCCTGCAATCCGCGACATCTACAACGACGCGGTGCTCAACACCACGGCGATCTGGAACGAATCGGCGGTCGACCTCGGCAACCGCCAGGCGTGGTTCAGCGCCCGTCAGGCCCAGGCCTACCCGATTCTGGTGATCGTCGACGCCGACAACGTTGTGCTCGGCTACGCTTCCTTTGGCGACTGGCGGCCGTTCGACGGTTTCCGCCATACCGTCGAGCACTCGGTCTATGTCCGTAGCGACCAGCGCGGCAATGGCCTTGGCCCGCAATTGATGAGCGTGCTGATCGAGCGGGCCAAAGCCTGCGACAAGCATGTGATGGTCGCCGCCATCGAAAGTGGCAACGCCGCTTCCATTCGTCTGCATGAACGCGCCGGTTTCAGCATCACCGGACAAATGCCGCAAGTCGGCACCAAGTTCGGTCGCTGGCTCGATCTGACCTTCATGCAACTGACTCTCAACCCTGGCGCCCAGCCGCCGGTCGCCAACAAGGAGTGACACGCGATGAACCCCGCCCAACTGCGACGCGTCAATGCGGAAAGTTTTGCGCACTATCGTCAGGGCCTGATTGATCTGCTGCTCGACGCCGTGGGTTATGGCGCCAGCGTCGGCTTCATGGCCGATCTCGATGCCGCGCAGGCCCGCGCCTATTTCGATGAAGTGCAGCAACAAGTGAACAAGGGCAGCGTGTTGCTCTGGGTGGTGGTCAAGGATGAAGAGGTGCAGGCCAGCGTGCAGTTGGGTCTGTGCCAGAAGGCCAACGGCCTCAATCGTGCCGAGGTGCAGAAGCTGCTGGTGCGTGAACAGGCGCGGCGACGCGGCCTCGGCCAGCAATTGATGAATGCGCTGGAGCTCGAAGCGGCCAAGCACAAGCGCGGCATGCTCTACCTCGACACCGAGGCCGGTTCGCCCGCCGAAGATTTCTACAAGGCCCTGGGTTACACCCGTGCCGGCGAAATTCCCGACTACGCCTGCGACCCGCACGGCACGTATCGCCCGACCGCCCTCTACTACAAGATTCTGCAAGGAGCCCGGCCATGATTCCCGGCCAGTACCAGATCCAGCCCGGCGACATCGAATTGAATGTCGGCCGCCGCACCCTCAGCCTGAAAGTCGCCAACAGCGGCGACCGACCGATTCAGGTCGGCTCGCACTATCACTTTTTCGAAACCAACGACGCGCTGACCTTTGATCGCGCGGCCAGCCGTGGCATGCGCCTGAATATCCCGGCCGGCACCGCGGTGCGCTTCGAACCGGGGCAGAGCCGCGAGGTCGAGCTGGTGGAGTACGCCGGGCATCGCCGGGTGTTCGGCTTTGCCGGGCGGGTCATGGGTGATCTCTAAGTAATGCGGTGTCTGCTCTGGCCCCTTCGCGAGCAAGCCCGCTCCCACATTCGACCGCGTTCCTTCAGTTGAAATGCGGTCAATTGTGGGAGCGGGCTTGCTCGCGAATCTGTGAGCGCAGCGAACAGC
>NZ_JASCPO010000036.1:0-39642 GCF_029960145.1 Pseudomonas sp. PS01299
CGATGAGGCCGGCACATCCAGCATATGTGTCGACAGCACCATCGCCATCGCGAGCAGGCTCACTCCTACAAGGGAATGGCGTTTCAAGTCTCTCCCACAAACCGCCTGCGCTCGCGTAAACTTGCGCGCTTCTCGCTGGCCGCTAGGCTGCAATCATATTTTTTCAAAGGTGCCCGCCATGCCTTGGCTGCAAGTACGTCTCGCCATCAGCCCGGAACAAGCCGAAACCTACGAAGACGCTTTCCTTGAAGTCGGCGCCGTTTCGGTGACCTTCATGGACGCCGAAGATCAGCCGATCTTCGAGCCGGAACTCAACACCACCCCACTGTGGGCGCACACGCACCTGCTGGCCCTGTTCGAGGGCGGCACCGAGCCTGCGCCGGTGCTCGCGCATCTGGAACTGCTGACCGGCAGTCCGCTGCCCGAGCATCACAGCGAAGTCATCGAAGACCAGGACTGGGAACGCAGCTGGATGGACGGCTTCCAGCCAATGCGTTTCGGTCAGCGCCTGTGGATCGTGCCGAGCTGGCACGCCGCGCCCGAGCCTGACGCGGTCAATCTGTTGCTGGATCCGGGCCTGGCGTTCGGCACCGGCACCCACCCGACCACCGCCCTGTGCCTGGAATGGCTCGACGGTCAGGACCTGAAAGACTGCAACGTCCTGGACTTCGGCTGCGGCTCGGGAATTCTGGCGATCGCCGCCCTGCTGCTCGGCGCGAAAGACGCCGTCGGCACCGACATCGATGTGCAGGCGCTGGAAGCCTCGCGCGACAACGCCGGGCGCAACAATATTGCCGACGAGCTGTTCCCGCTGTACTTGCCGGAAGATTTGCCGCAGGTCAAAGCCGACGTGCTGGTAGCCAACATTCTGGCCGGCCCGCTGGTTTCCCTGGCGCCGCAGCTGTCCGGCCTGGTGAAAACCGGCGGTCGTCTGGCACTGTCAGGCATCCTCGCCGAACAAGGTGAAGAAGTCGCTGCCGCCTATGCGCAGGACTTTGATCTGGACCCGATCGCCAATCGCGATGGCTGGGTGCGTATCACCGGCCGTCGGCGCTAGAATGACCGCCTGCATAAACCGGATCGCCGCATGACCGACAGCTTCGTCACCCAGTGCCCGCATTGCCAAACCAGCTTCCGCGTCAGCCATGCTCAATTGAGCGTGGCCCGCGGGGTGGTTCGCTGTGGCTCCTGCCTGCAAGTGTTCAACGCCGCCAAACAGCTGCTGGAACAACACGCCGGCAAGGAAGCGGTCACTCCGGTGGCGCCGTCCATTGTCCAGCCAGCACCGTCTCAGGCGGTGGTCAGCGAGCCACCGCCAGTGGTCGAAGCGCCCGTCAATGACGAACCGCCCGCGCCGCGCGCCATCAGCCAAAAGCAATGGAGCGCCAGCGAGCTGGACCTGGACAGCCTCGATCTGGACGAAGAACTCGCCCGCCTCGAACAACGGGAAATCCAGCCGACCACCGAATTCGGTCGTCAGCGCGAAGAGTCCCTGAGCGCCCGCCGCGACAGCCCTGAAGCCGATGAAACGGAGTGGCGCGACAGCCTGTTCAGCGCACGCGACGATGAACGTCTGCCCGAGCCCGAAGATGACGTCGAGCCAGATGCCGTCGAACCGGAACCGCTAAACACCGCGCGTACCGAGCCTTCCCTGTCGCTGGAGCCGGTGGATCTGGACGATGAACCGCCGATCCCGCAACTGCGCCTGCACGACCCGATCGATCCGAATGCCCGTCGTGAACGCCTGTCGGCCAACGTCGAGCCGGACGATGACGACTTGCCATCGGTCGAACCGCTGCGCAAAAAACGTCAACGCGCCGAGGTGTTGCAGGACCTGACCGACGACCCGCTGCAACTGGACTGGCAGAAACGCCGTTCGCCCTGGGGCCGGCGTCTGCTCTGGGCTTTGCTGGTGCTGCTAGCTGCCGCCGGTCTGGCCGGCCAGTACATTGCCTATCACTTCGATGAACTGGCGCGGCAGGATCAGTACCGCCCATGGTTTCAGCAGTTCTGCCCGCAGATCGGCTGCACGGTGCCGTCCAAGGTCGACATCGGCAAAATCAAAAGCAGCAATCTGGTGGTGCGCAGCCATCCGGAATTCAGCGGGGCGCTGGTGGTGGATGCGATCATCTACAACCGCGCGACGTTCTCCCAGCCATTTCCGTTGCTGGAGCTACGCTTCGCTGACCTCAACGGTCATCTGATCGCCAGTCGTCGCTTCAAACCCGGCGAATACCTCAACGGCGACCTTGAGGGCATGGCGGAAATGCCGCCGCAAACGCCAATCCACATCGCGCTGGATATCCTTGATCCAGGCCCCAAAGCGGTGAATTACAGCCTGAGTTTCCACTCGCCCGAGTGAATCGCTTCATCGCTTCAGGTTTGACGGCAGTTTTCTGACTTCGCCCGCGCTTACCAAACCGCTGGTAATAACAGAATAACTGTTCAGATTTTGTTCAATTCAGCCTTTATCCAGTCATCGAGAGCGGGTATCATGCCAACCCTTTTTCGAACTCTCATGATCCGGCCCCACTTCAGGGAAGTCCTATGTCGGCGGTACGCATCGGCCCATATACATTGCAGAACGGTTTGATTCTCGCCCCGATGGCGGGCGTCACCGACCAGCCCTTTCGTCAGCTGTGCAAGCGTTTGGGCGCAGGGCTTGTAGTCTCGGAAATGGTCACCAGTGACATGAGCCTGTGGAATACCCGCAAGTCGCGCATGCGCATGATCCACGAAGGCGATCCCGAGCCACGCTCGGTGCAGATTGCCGGTGGCGATGCGCAGATGCTGGCGGACGCGGCACGGGCCAACGTCGAACTGGGCGCACAGATTATTGATATCAACATGGGTTGCCCGGCAAAGAAGGTCTGCAACAAGGCCGCCGGCTCCGCGTTATTGAAAGACGAAGCACTGGTGACCGAGATCCTGCAGGCCGTCGTCGCTGCAGTGGATGTGCCGGTGACCCTGAAGATCCGCACCGGATGGGATCGCGACAACAAGAACGGCCTGACTGTGGCGAAGATCGCCGAGCAGGCCGGGATCACCGCGCTGGCCGTGCATGGCCGCACGCGCGCCGATCTGTACACCGGCGAAGCCGAGTACGACACGATTGCCGCGATCAAGCAGGCGGTGTCGATCCCGGTGTTTGCCAATGGCGATATCGATTCGCCGGAAAAGGCCCGTTACGTGCTTGACGCGACCGGTGCCGATGGCCTGCTGATAGGCCGGGCTGCCCAGGGGCGGCCATGGATTTTTCGCGAGATCGAACACTTCCTGCGTACCGGCGAGAAATTGCCGGCGCCGGAGCTGAGCGAAGTGGAACGCATCCTGCTGGAGCATCTGGCCGCACTTCACGCCTTCTATGGGGATGTGATGGGCGTCCGTATTGCCCGCAAGCATGTGGGCTGGTATCTCGCAACCTTGCCGGGCGCCAGGGAGTTTCGCGCCCACTTCAATCGTTTGGATGGTACGGAAACACAATGCGCCAACGTTCGGGAGTTCTTCGCCGAGCGTTACAAGAGCCTGACAGGGGACGAAGAAGGGGTGGCCGCATGACGATGATGACCGAGACTTTAGTGAGTGGAACAGCACCCGTGAGCGACAACGTGAATTTGAAACAGCACCTCAATACCCCGAGCGAAGAAGGTCAGACCCTTCGCGGGAGTGTCGAGAAGGCGCTGCACAATTATTTCGCCCACCTTGAGGGCGCGTCCGTCACGGATGTGTACAACCTGGTGCTCTCCGAAGTCGAGGCTCCCCTGCTCGAAAGCGTGATGAACTACGTCAAGGGCAACCAGACCAAGGCCAGCGAGCTGCTCGGACTCAACCGCGGCACGCTGCGCAAGAAACTCAAGCAGTACGATCTGCTGTAAGCATTCAATCAAACCAGAAAGGCGCCCGCGTAAAACCGGTCGCCTTTTTTGCTGACTTCCTTTGCTTTTGATGGAAATTGAGATGACCGACCAGACTACCCGCCTGCCGATCCGCCGCGCCTTGATCAGCGTTTCCGACAAGACCGGGATCCTCGAATTCGCCAAGGAGCTTGAAGCCCTCGGCGTCGAGATCCTCTCCACCGGCGGAACGTTCAAGCTGCTGCGCGACAACGGTGTTGCCGCAGTGGAAGTCGCGGATTACACCGGTTTCGCGGAAATGATGGACGGTCGGGTGAAAACCCTGCACCCGAAAATCCACGGCGGAATCCTCGGTCGTCGCGGTATCGACGACGCGATCATGAACGAGCACGGCATCAAGCCGATCGACTTGGTTGCAGTCAACCTGTACCCGTTCGAAGCCACCATCAACAAGCCAGGCTGTGACCTGCCGACCGCTATCGAGAACATCGACATCGGCGGCCCGACCATGGTTCGTTCGGCAGCGAAAAACCATAAAGACGTGGCGATCGTGGTGAATGCCAGCGATTACGCCAACGTTCTGCAAAACCTCAAGGCCGGCGGCCTGACCTACGCTCAGCGTTTCGACCTGATGCTCAAGGCGTTCGAACACACCGCCGCCTACGACGGCATGATCGCCAACTACATGGGCACCGTGAATCAGGCTGCCGACGTACTGAGCACCGAAGGTCGCAGCGAATTCCCGCGCACCTTCAACAGCCAGTTCATCAAGGCCCAGGAAATGCGCTACGGCGAGAACCCGCACCAGAGCGCGGCGTTCTACGTGGAAGCCAAGCCTGCCGAAGTCGGTATCGCCACCGCGACCCAACTGCAAGGCAAAGAGCTGTCGTACAACAACGTGGCCGACACCGACGCCGCGCTGGAATGCGTGAAGAGCTTCGTCAAGCCGGCCTGCGTGATCGTCAAGCACGCCAACCCGTGCGGCGTGGCGGTGAGCCCGGATGCCGAAGGCGGTATCCGTCAGGCCTACGAACTGGCCTACGCCACCGACACCGAGTCGGCCTTCGGCGGCATCATCGCGTTCAACCGTGAACTGGATGCCGAGACTGCCAAGGCGATCGTCGAGCGTCAGTTCGTGGAAGTGATCATCGCGCCAAGCGTCAGCGCAGAAGCTCGCGCCATCGTCGCCGCCAAAGCCAACGTGCGCCTGCTGGCCTGTGGCGAGTGGTCGGCGGATCGCGTTCCGGCCTGGGACTACAAGCGCGTCAACGGTGGCCTGCTGGTGCAGAGCCGCGACATCGGCATGATCGGCGCCGACGACCTGAAAGTGGTGACCAAGCGCGCACCGACCGAACAGGAAATCCACGACCTGATCTTCGCCTGGAAAGTCGCCAAGTACGTCAAGTCCAACGCCATCGTCTACGCCAAGAACCGTCAGACCATCGGTGTCGGCGCCGGCCAGATGAGCCGCGTAAACTCCGCGCGTATCGCCGCGATCAAGGCTGAGCACGCCGGTCTGCAAGTGGCCGGTTCGGTGATGGCCTCGGACGCGTTCTTCCCGTTCCGCGACGGTCTGGACAACGCGGCCAAGGTTGGCATCACTGCAGTGATCCAGCCGGGCG
Organism: Pseudomonas sp. PS01299; assembly: GCF_029960145.1. Lineage (NCBI taxonomy): Bacteria > Pseudomonadati > Pseudomonadota > Gammaproteobacteria > Pseudomonadales > Pseudomonadaceae > Pseudomonas > Pseudomonas sp. PS01299. Next base: position 5,477 of record NZ_JASCPO010000036.1, read on the forward strand.
GCTCGATGCGTGATGCTGAAGTGATCGCTGCAGCCGACGAGGCTGGCATCGCTATGGTCTTTACGGGCATGCGCCACTTCCGTCACTGATTCCACTCGATCCAAATGTGGGAGCGGGCTTGCTCGCGAATGCAATCTGTCAGCAACAGCCGTTTTGCCTGACACACCGCTTTCGCGAGCAAGCCCGCTCCCACATAAAGCGCTCCAGCAGCGTCTGACAGATTTTTGAGGTTTTTGAAATGAATGTTTTGATCATTGGCAGCGGTGGCCGTGAACACGCCCTGGCCTGGAAAGTGGCTCAGGATCCGCGCGTGCAGAAGGTTTTCGTCGCGCCGGGCAACGCCGGTACCGCGATTGAAGCCAAGTGCGAGAACGTCGCCATCGACGTGCTGGCCCTTGAGCAACTGGCCGACTTCGCCGAGAAAAACGTTTCCCTGACCATCGTCGGCCCGGAAGTGCCGCTGGTGGCAGGCGTGGTCGATCTGTTCCGCTCCCGTGGCCTGGACTGCTTCGGCCCGACCGCCGGCGCTGCACAGCTGGAAGGCTCGAAAGCCTTCACCAAGGATTTCCTCGCGCGCCACAAGATCCCGACCGCCGACTACCAGAACTTCACCGAGATCGAGCCGGCCCTGGCTTACCTGCGTGAAAAAGGCGCACCGATCGTGATCAAGGCCGATGGCCTGGCCGCCGGTAAAGGCGTGATCGTTGCCATGACCCTGGCCGAAGCCGAAGACGCCGTGCGCGACATGCTCGCCGGCAACGCCTTCGGCGACGCCGGTTCGCGCGTGGTGATCGAAGAATTCCTCGACGGCGAAGAAGCCTCGTTCATCGTCATGGTCGACGGCAAGAACGTCCTGCCGATGGCCACCAGTCAGGACCACAAACGTGTTGGCGACGGCGACAGCGGCCCGAACACCGGCGGCATGGGTGCCTACTCCCCTGCCCCGGTGGTCACCGCCGACGTGCACCAGCGCGTGATGGATCAGGTGATCTGGCCGACCGTGCGCGGCATGGCCGAAGAAGGCAACGTCTACACCGGTTTCCTGTACGCCGGTCTGATGATCGACAAGGCCGGCAACCCGAAAGTCATCGAATTCAACTGCCGCTTCGGTGACCCGGAAACCCAACCGGTGATGCTGCGTCTGCAGTCGAGCCTGGTGCTGCTGGTCGAAGCCGCTCTGGCGCAAGCGCTGGACAAGGTTGAAGCACAGTGGGATCCACGTCCGAGCGTTGGCATCGTGCTGGCCGCCGGCGGCTACCCGGGCGACTACGCCAAGGGCGCGGTGATCAACGGTCTGGACACAGCCGCAGGCCTGGAAGGCAAAGTCTTCCACGCCGGTACGGCGCTGAAGGATGGTCGGGTCGTCACTGCCGGTGGTCGCGTACTCTGCGCCACCGCCATGGGCGCTAGCGTCGGTGAAGCCCAGCAGCAAGCCTACAAGCTGGCCGAGGCCATCGACTGGGAAGGTTGCTTCTACCGCAAGGACATTGGCTACCGCGCCATTGCCCGTGAACGTGGCGAAACCCAGGAATAAGCTGTTCATCAAGTCCGGCGAGGGATACCGTTCCTCGCCGGACTGTTCCGCCGCGGCGCATCGTTATATTCTGGCATCAACCTACGAAGGGATTTCGCCGTGCGCTGGCTCAGGATTGCCATAAGCTTCACCGTCACGTTGCTGACCTTGCTCTGCATGCTCCCGGCCCAGGCCGCGCAAGGCAGTGGCTGGTCGGTATTGCTTGACGACCAGGGCAATCTGCAACTGAGCGATATCCGCTCGGCGCGCTACACCAATCAATTCAGCCCTATCGAACTTGATCGCCTCACGGCGGCCGAGCCCGATGGTGCACTCTGGCTGCGCTTCAAACTGGCGCCGGGCAAGCACGAGCAGGTGCTGCGGATCTTCGCTCCCGACCTGTCCAACCTCAGCCTCTACGTGCTGGACGGCGACAAGCTGATCGAGCAACGCACTTCCGGCACCCATCAGCCGCAGGTCGAGCGGCCACTGCCGAGCAGCGACTTCCTGCTGCCACTGCCGCAAAGCGACAAGTCCCTCGACGTTTATCTGCGGATGGTTTCCGACCATCAACTGCGCCCGCACATCACCCTGCAATCGGCGGTGATGAGTGCCGCCAACCAGAACCAGACGCTGATCTTCGGTCTGCTGTTCGGCTGCCTCGGCATGTTGCTGCTGCACAACATCGTGCGCTACGCCTACTCCCGCTCGCGCAGCAGCCTGTGGCTGGCGGTCTGCGAAGGACTGCTGGGCCTGAGTCTGTTGCTGTTGCTCAACCTCGCCGGCCCGTGGTTGCCGAACTGGCACGCGATCCAGACTCCGGGCGCCTATCTGGCGTTGCTGCTGACCGCCCCGGCCGGGCTGATGTTCGCCCTGCGCTTCTTCGCCCCGCTCGGCCCGCACCCGCTGAACAAACTGTTGCTGGGCGACATTCTGTTCATCGTGATCTGCAGCCTGCTGCTGTTATTCGTCAACACCCTGCCGCTGAACATCATCACCTACGCGCTGGTGGCGCTGGCCGGTCTGAGCATGTTGCTGGTCGGCTTCTATCACTGGCAAAAAGGTTATCGCCCGGCGCGGCTGTTCGTTGCCGGGATGGTGGTGTTCAACATCGGTACGCTGATTATTTTGCCGGCCCTGCTGGGGCTGACCCTGGTGGCGCCGCAAGGCCTGATCATGACCCTGATGGGTTTCATCTGCATCAGTGGCTTGCTGATGAGCATCGCCTTGGGTGAACGCCAGCGCAGCATCACCGAAAGCCGGTTCAGCATCAGCCGCGATCTTGCCGCGAGCAATGCCGAGATCAACGCCAAAGCCGAATTCCTCGCCAAGATCAGCCACGAAATCCGCACCCCGATGAACGGCGTGCTGGGCATGACCGAGCTGCTGCTGGGCACGCCACTGTCGGTCAAGCAACGCGATTACGTGCAAACCATCCACAGTGCCGGCAACGAACTGCTGACGTTGATCAACGAGATTCTCGACATTTCCAAGCTCGAATCCGGACAGATCGAACTGGACGATGTGCAGTTCGACCTCAACGCGCTGATCGACGACTGCCTGAGCATCTACCGGGCCAAGGCCGAACAGCAGAACGTCGAGCTGATCAGCTTCATCCAGCCGCAAGTGCCGCGCGTCATCAGCGGCGACCCGACCCGCTTGCGCCAGACCCTGCTGAGCCTGCTGGAAAACGCCCTGAAGAAAACCGACGAAGGCGAAGTGCTGATCGTCGTCGCCCTCGACGAGCGCAGCGTCAAACCGCGCCTGCGCATCGCCGTGCAGGACAGTGGTCAGCCGATGGAGGCGGAAGAGCGCGATGCGTTGCTGCACGCCGAACTGCACAGCAAACACTTCCTCTCGGCCAACCGTCTGGGTGGCAACCTCGGACTGGTGATTGCGCGGCAACTGATCCGCCTGATGCACGGCGAGTTCGGGATCAAAAGCGGCGCCAATCAGGGCAGCACCTTGTGGCTGACCCTGCCACTGGACCCGGATCGCCTCGAACACCCGACCTCCGACCTCGACGGCCCGTTGCAAGGTGCGCGCGTGCTGGTGGTGGACGACAACGATACCTGCCGCAAAGTGCTGGTGCAGCAATGCAGCGCCTGGGGTCTGAACGTCAGCGCCGTGCCATCGGGCAAGGAAGCGCTGGCGCTGCTGCGCACCAAGGCGCACCTGCGCGACTACTTCGATGTGGTGCTGCTGGACCAGAACATGCCCGGCATGACCGGCATGCAACTGGCGGCCAAGATCAAGGAAGACCCGAGCCTCAATCACGACATCCTGTTGATCATGCTCACCGGCATCAGTAACGCGCCGAGCAAGATCATCGCGCGCAACTCCGGGATCAAACGCATCCTCGCCAAACCGGTGGCCGGCTATACGCTCAAGACCACGCTGGCCGACGAGTTGAACCAGCGCAATAAAGGTCAGGTAGTGTTCCAGCCGCAAGTGGTCACTCCCGCGACGGCGGCCAAGGTGCCGAGCGATTTCCGCATTCTGGTCGCCGAAGACAACACGATTTCGACCAAAGTGATTCGCGGCATGCTCGGTAAACTCAACCTGCAACCGGACACCGCCAGCAACGGCGAAGAGGCCCTGCAGGCGATGAAGGCCCAGCGTTATGATCTGGTGCTGATGGACTGCGAAATGCCGATCCTCGATGGCTTCTCGGCGACCCAGCAGCTACGGGCGTGGGAGGTCAGCAATCAGCGTATACGCACGCCGATCGTCGCGCTGACCGCGCACATCCTCGCCGAACACAAGGAACGCGCGCGTCAGGCCGGGATGGATGGCCACATGGCCAAACCGGTGGAGCTGTCGCAACTGCGCGAGCTGATCGAACACTGGGTAGCCCAGCGCGATCAGCAGAACCGTACGGCGTCGACCTTTTAAGCAGGGGTACCACGCCAGTTCGAGCGTGACTCAATCGGCTGCGCCGTTCTCTTCGGCTGGAACGTCTTCAATCAGCCTCAACAACGCCACGTTAGCTTCAAGCCTGTCCTGGACTTTCAGGGCGATGGCTGCGCGAACCGGCCCATAGAGCGTTTCGGACAAATTGGCACTGGCAGAGCGTCTGCAAACACTGCCGCGAATATCCTCAGCCTGGAATAGCTCGGCCAAAGGGTTGTCAGCGAGAATCCGTGCAGTCGCAAATTCGATGTAGACGCTGCTCATCGACATCGGCGAGTGCGCCACGACCACCAACAGCCGTATGATTCTGGAAACATCTGACTGATCCGTCGATGCATCGCTGGCGCCTTTCTGCATGTAACCACGCAGCAGCTCTAGTGCCGGCTCGCTTGCGGAAAGTGCTGCCAGTCGACGCATGACTGCGTTCGCAACGCCACATTGCTCCACAGCACCCCCGAACTCAGGAGCGACCACCCAGTCAACGACAGACACGCTGTTACCCTGTGCGACGGACAGATCCAACCGTGCTCTGAAATGTCGCAGCCAGTATTTGTCCAGAAATTCCATGTAGACGTCATACCAGCCAATACCCGGATCTTTCTCAAGTTTCTTGTTGGCCGCCAGTTGCGCCAACAACAGAGAGTTTATTAAATCCTGATAGCGTTCCGGTTTGTCTGCCGGCGGAATCAGTACAACGGCACCCGCAACGATCAAAACGGAATATTTGCAATTCATATAATCGCCCCCAAAAAAAAGCAGTCGACCTTCGACTGCTTTTTTCGATTTATCAGATATCAATATCTTCAATCTGATCGATACCCACCAGCTTTTTCTTGATCGTCTCACGCACTGCGTTGGCGACGTCGGTGTTTTTGGCAAAGAAAGTTTGAGCTCGATACAAACTTACATTACGAACATCGACATCCACGAACATCACTTTGGTAGAGGTGTTCTTGCGCAGAAAACGCACCGTTCCCAGCGCCATGATTGCCTCACCGTCGAGTTCGACACACGCTCCGGTGGAGATGCCGCCCACGCCGTGGTCCAGCAAATTTCGCTCATAAGCGGTCAACGCAGCAGTGTCCCGTTTTTGCAGGGCCGAGATTGCATCACCCGCGACCTTCAGCATCAGAACGCTGGTTGGTCCTGGCAGTGCAACATTAGCCAGCACGGAACCCAGAATCTCCAGTACCAGCTTGTCCATCCGCACACTCGTGCCTTCGATACTGAGGTCATTGTAGTACTGATCGACAGGCGTCCAGCCAGCGAGGGTCATCACCTCACGGAACCGCTTATACCAATCTCGGCCCTGATGCTCTTCGGGGTATAGCTTGTTCGCTGCACGTGTGGCGAACAGAAGAGCGTTCTGGGCATCCGACTTGTTCTGATCCGAAAGTTTGCCAGAAAAACCCATTGTGACTTCGCCGACAACAGAGCCTTTCGACGGTGCCTCGATTTCGTCCCCTACAGCCAACAGGCCACGAGAGCGAATAACCGGCGCACCCACATCACAGGCTTCAATCGCGTTAATACAGGAAGAGATATAAAGCTCATTAACGATTTGACTATGCACAATAAAAGTCCTTATTAATTAGTAGGCAAGCCCCTCTTGAACTTGCAAGAAAACAATAAACAAACAAGCCCAGCACTACAAACTCAAATCTGTAACATCTTATCCAGCAAACAAGATGCAACTAACAACATCACACAAAACAACTATCAAACAAAAAACGAAAAACCGACTGCCTCGCGCAGAATCTTCTGCACACACAAGCAACTAACCGACTGATAGACTCGCCGTCATCACTCTCCGGATGCGAGTCGCCCTCATGCTCCACGTGTTATTCAGCGTTTACCTGAAGATGCTGGTGCTCTACAGCCCGTTCTTCGTGTTGTCCTGCTTCATCAGCCTGACTCGTGGCTACTCGCGCAAGGAACAGCGGCGCCTGGCCTGGAAAGTGGCGATCGCCACTCTGATCTCCAGCGTCTTGCTTTATCTGTTCGGGCGGGTGATTTTCGATGTATTCGGGATCACTGCGGACGCATTCCGCATCGGTGCCGGCAGCGTGCTGTTCATCTCGGCATTGGGCATGGCTCAGGGCAAGCCGGTCGTGCAGAGTGACAACGTGCAACAGGACGTGACGATCGTCCCGCTGACCATCCCGCTGACCGTCGGCCCGGGCACCATTGGCGCCCTGCTGGTGATGGGCGTCAGTCAGCCGCACTGGGACGACAAACTGACCGCGATCATGAGCATCACCCTGGCCAGTTTCACCGTAGGGGTGGTGCTGTATCTGTCCAATCACATCGAGCGGGTGCTCGGCGATCAGGGCCTGCAGATCGTCAGCCGGCTGATGGGCCTTTTCGTCTGCGCACTGGCGGCGCAGATCATCTTTACCGGGATCAAGGGCTATCTGGTGTCCTGAACGAAAAAGGGCTGCGGAGGAAAATCTCCGCAGCCCGGTCTGATCTGCCAGCTCGCAATGGCTTACTGGTCGATGGACAGCCCGATCAGCGCGCCGAGTTCCAGCAGGGGTTCCGTGGCCATCGCACTCATCAGCTCCTCCAGGCTAACGGTCACCGAGATTTCGTCAGGTAACGCAATCCCGAATGTCACCTGCTGTTGCCGTGCCGCATCAAGGCTCGTGGCATTGCGCAGAATGATGCTGCTTCCCGAATCGGGATCCGTCAGCAGCAAATGGCCGTCGGACATCGAGACCAGCCATCGCTGCATCGGCTCCAGTGTCAATGCCAGATGAATGCCTGCTTCCTCGGCGTCGACAATCAGGCAATCAAGCCGATCCCAAGTCTGTCGGGCCAGTGAAAGGTAATCTGCAGATTTCGCAAACTTGAGTACCAGTGTATCGACGCCATCCGGAATCGCTACAATCCTGCCCGATGAGCCAATACCGTCGATAACCAGCGTATCTGCAATCCGGCTGACCGCTTCCACAGTCATCCATGTATCGATGGGTTTAATGTCTTCACTGGCATTGCTGAACAGTCGGCCCGTTACAGGGTCATGCAGCACCAGGGTCTGATCGTTCGCCACGCCCAGATATTGTGGCCATTCACGTCCTGACACCGAGACACTGAGCAGACGGCCGGCTGCGACGTCATACCAGCTGCAAAGATTATCGCTCCTGCCCGCAAAGAGGTAAGGACCGCTACGCTGACCGGCAAGCAGTCGCGCCAGCTTTTGCTCCCGCGCCTGACGAGACGCCAGGCCATTGAAGAATTCGACTTCCACACCGACGATACGCGGTGGCTCGCCATCGGCCAGGTCGAACAGCACGTGGTCATGCCGGCGGACGTGCAGGCCGGCTCCATGGGGCACGGCCCAGGCAAAAGTGTCCCGCGGCATGACTCGCTGCATCGGGGCCAGCAAGTGCGCCTGCAGCAGACGCGTCCCCGAACCGAATGCCGCCGCCAGGCTTTCAGGCGCCATGAAGGGCTGACGATAGATTCGTCCGGATGCCCAGTCCATCATCCACGCCGCTTTTTTATCTGGCGTCAGCCTCAACACGCGCATGGCTTTGCCCGCCGTGTCGGCAATCAGAAATTGCTGATCCAGATAGATGACATACAGCGATGTCTTGCCCGTTGCGTCGCGGATACCCCCGACTTCCACGCCATCGGCGGACTCGTTCTGAATGCTGGTCCCGACCGCTTCCCACCACTTAAACCCTTGCCCAGTGCGCTGCTGGCGGGCCGACAGCCATGCGTGATTGAGTCCCACCAGCCGCGTCTGGCCGTCGTCATTCATCTGGAACAGCATGCCTTCGTCAGTGAGGATGACGTATTGTCCGCCCTGGCGGTGCACATGCTGCACCTCAAGGTGCAAGACACTTTGTGCAAACATCTCGGGCATCTGATCCGCTGCGCCGATGTGCTGTCGATAAACAAGGCGATGGCCAAGATGATGAAACAACACTGTATCGCCGCTTGATTGAAGCGGATCAAGCAGCACCCAATCGAGAAAGTCAGGTGTACCTTCCGTATTGCGCAGCACAGGCCGAATGACGCGCTCATCTTCACTGCGCACCCAGGCTCGGGTGGCTTTACGCAAATTCTCGTCGAAGGTGTCGATCGTAATCATTGCGCCCAGTGTGAATTCCACTCTCTGGTCATCAAGTACCTCATGGTATGGGTAGTCGTGCCGTCGGAGGAAATCCGAAACATTGTCGCGTCCTTCGCGAATGATCCACGGATGGTCTGAATTCATATCGGAGATCGCAGTAAGGGCGAGGTAGTCTTCGCCGAGCAGGTAAGTCAGCTTGTAGAAGCTTTTCCACATGTCTTCAAAGCGCTGGACCACCTGCAGCAAACCCTCTGGCGTCGCCTGAATCGAAACAATGCAGGGGTTTTTTGATAAATGTATTTTCATCACCCGGTAAGTGCGTTTGATCTGCCCGGTGACCAGATCCGTACGCCAGATGATTCCCTGCGCCGGGCAGTAATAAAACATCTCCTCGCCGATCTTCGGGCCGATGCAGATCTGCGCCGCATACTGTGGGTCCAGTCCGCGCACCAAGTGCATGACATCTTCGGTGTGGTCGTACCAGGCCGTGGTACGAACACCAGTCAGGGCATCGTGATAGTTGCGGATGACCGTCGGGCCATCGGCCAGACGATGAGCGCGGGCGAGTTCGCGCAAATGCTTGCGTGTGGCCGGGCCGTCGGCATCGTTGAGCGCGTCGAGTTCAGCAAAGAGCAGCGCTCCCGTTGCCCAGCCAACCTGATAGAAGCCCTCCGCAAGTTGCAGGTACACGACACTCCTGGCGGGCACCTGCACCCGCATCGAGCCCAACTGAAAAGTATCCTGTTCCAGCTTCACCGCCGCCGCACTCACCCATGGGGCACGCAATGACCACGTCATTGGATCATCGGAGGAAACCTGCAGCCGCAACGACTTGACGCCCTCGGTCAGGGTGATCGAGCAGTGCCCGCCAGTGGCATCGATGTCATAGCAAAGGTAACCGTGCACCTCCTGCGGCAATGGGGGGACGTGCAGAAAACGCTGATCAGGGCCAATCGCAACACTGACGCGGGTTTCCTCGTAGTTGGGCACCATTTTTTCGATGATGTATTCGGTCGGCAACCGGTAAAAAGTGAACCAGAATTGCCGCTTGCCTTCCCTGTCGTGCTCCAGCGCCAAAGCCGTTTCCAGGTTTTCCCTGAGTGTTGTCGAAAAGGGTAGACCACCGTATTCGTAGCCCAGGAAGCACTCTGGCAAACTCGGCAGCACGACGCTTTCAATACCGGGAGTCATATCGAGGGAAATCGTACCGCGAAGGTCGAGAGTCTCTCGAAGGCTGAAAGCCTTGCTGCGATCCCCAACGATCTTCGGCGGATGCAGATCGGAGTAATCGTCCGCTGCGAAAATTTTGTGGTGGCCGAAGGTAATGAGCCCTTTGCGCAAATCAAGCCCGGTATAGACCGCACAAGGATTGGCAATGTAGGTATCGCCTTGCACCGAATGGCTTTGCGGTCGATAGGCCGAATGCACATCATTCAGATACCGGCCGATCCGTCTTCCACGTTCTGCCCTGGCGCTGAACCCCTCGACCAGGGCGCCGATGCCCACCGCCAGCCCGCCCAGAATCACCCCGGCGCCGCCGAGGAAGGCCGCCGCCGTGCCCGCACCGGCAACACCGGCGCCCAAAGCGCCAACACCCAGCACCAGCCCAGCTGAATCGAAGGCCAGCTGCGTGGCATAGACCGCACGCTGGATATCGTTTTGGGCATTGACCAACAGATAAATGTCAAAGCCGATGCTGGCCAGCTGCAAAACGGTTCCGACACCCTCGTTCAAGACGTTGCCCAGTGCATTACTGACAATCGACGAGGTGGTTTTGGCCACCCGCAGACCGTCGGTAAAGGCATGACGCACCAGATTCAGCAGTTGCACTGCGTCGACCACCAGCCCGTGAGCCATCTGCGCGTAGGCCAGGTAACCGTGGATGCGCACTGCCGACGTCAACGCGGTCGACCCCATCCCGGACTCCGCGCTCTGCAACCCGAGCAGCAGGGCTTGAATGGCAAATCCGGCATTGAGCGTGTGCACCGCACCGACATCCGTCGGATCGATCACTGGCGCCCCCGCGCGTCTGCCGGACAACGCTTCAAACGTATCGCTCAGGTAAGACTTGATCCCTTGCAGGCGCGTGTCATCGGTCTGCACTGTGCGTGTGCGCTGCGGATCACTGGCACTGACCATGGTGATTTCGCTGCGCCCTTGCGCAGTGCTCTTCAGGGAGTCGAACACCGGAACGAAGTCACGAGATAGTTGATGCTGGTCCTGTAACCGCAGGGTCGCGCTTTCGATCGTCCGCGCCCACTTGTGGCTGTCCACACTGCTCAGCGCCTGTCCCAGACGCGCGTTCTCTGACAGGGAACGCGCGCGCAAGGCGGCATGCTGACTCCAGGGTTCGACGGCACGCCCGCCACCCAGCGGATCACTGCTGAGCAAATGCTCAACGCTAATTTCCGAAGGCAACGATTTACCGGCAATGCTTGCGCCGTCGAGTTCGATGACCTCGAAAACGCTGGCAGCCCCCTGTTCCAGACCATAAAGCCGGGCAATCACTTCCTTCTGCATGAAGCGCTGGACGCCTTGTTGCAGATCCTCGATCCGGGCGAACGCATACAGCCCGAAGTTGGGATCGTAGAAGCGATAGGAAGTCTCGCCTTGCGCTACAACCTTGCTCACCAGCATCGAATGATTGTCGGTGTTGAGCAACAGGCTGCCGGCAGCGGTTTTTGCTTCCAGCGTCTGCATCACAGTGGCCAGGTTCGCCGCCGGTCTCTTCTCGCCAAATCGCGCCATGGGTACCCCACGCAACTCGTCCAGCACCTTGAGCAGGGCATGGGCTTGCGGTGCGTCGGGAGTGAGATTGGCAATCGCCAGTTTGCCGATCAGCGCGCGCTCGGCCGAAGCGCCTTTCTCCAGTGCGGCGGCCATCACCAGCGCCAGTGGATAGCAGCGTCGGCCCGGATCCCCCGCACCGCGCAGCAGCAAATCCTGTGGCAATTGCCTGCCTGCGTAGGCGCCTGCCTGGACGAAGGTCTCACGTACCGCCTTGCCCCGAGAGAGGATCGACGCCCGGCGCTCATTCATGGCGGCGACTTCGACCCGACTCACGTACTCGCGCCATTGCCGTACGCTGATCGGTTCGGCAAATGCCTGCGCCTTCAACACTCTGGAGTTCTGCCCGAGCGATTCACGCTCCGATGCATTGACTCGTGCCTCGACCGGTGCAGGATCGCGACTGAGCAGTGTCTGTTCGATCACTTCGTAGCGCGCTATCAGGCCACGGTCTCGCGTATCTTCGGCAAAGGCGACGGTGGTTGCCCAGACGTCTGCGAACCCGACCTGATCCAGTGTTGCGGCACCGAACAGGCCGCCGAACATCACCCGATGCAACGGGCTCAACTGCTCCAGCGGCAACTTGCCTGCAGCGATGCGCGCCAAGGCCTCGTTGAGGTTACCCAGTGACTCGGCCCCCATGGAGGTTGGAGCTTTGTCGACTGTCTGGTTCAGCACCTGCTGTCGAGTATCAAAGTCGAGGTGGATGGGAACGTTGAACGTCACATCACCGGTCAAGCGGTCATTCATGGCGCGCACAAACGGCTCACCCAGATCATCCAGCAGTTGCTGCAGAACCGAGGTCAGCAACACGGACTTTCCTTCTATGACCGGCCAGCCCAGTTTGAACGTGAGGGTCCGCTCTTTGAGCAAATCGGACAGATTGCCGGCGTAGCGCGACTTGAGCTTGCCCGAGTTCCACTTCTCATGTTCTTTTGCCAGCCAGTCTTCGGGGGTATCCTTGACTGCCCAGCCGGAGATCATTTCTTCTTCGGTAAAGACGTTGAAGCCGTCGACCTGCTTCATATGATGGCGAATGTTGTTCAGCTGTTCACTCTGCAGTTCTCTTTCGACATAGCCGATTACACCGCCTTCAAGTGCGCCCGGACCGGTCATGTAGATGGTGCCCAAGGCGTCGAAACGAATCCCGTCCTGATAATACTGAGCTATGGCGCGTATGAGCTTCTCTGATGAATATTCACGCGATGTATTGGGCAAGCGCCCATCAGCCTGTGCTTCAGAGACGACCTTGATTGCAATATCATCGACTGACGACACATCTGCTGGCGTCACGCCTGCGAGTATCATGCGGCGCTCAACCTCATACAGGCAGTCATAAGCCACCCGGATGAAGTGCATGCTCGCATTGACCATCTTGCTGCCAGGATGAGCCAGAACATAGGCATTCATTTCCTTCGACGACGGATTGCCCCAGGCCGCGCCGCGCCCGATGGCATCCTGGGATAAAGACGTCGGCTGCGGCGAAGCGAAAATCTGCTCCACACCCGGCCTGCTCCGGGCAAATGCGCTCAGTGCCTCGAGATGCTCGGCGGGAATATGCCCGGTTCTGTCGACATAACGTTGCCGATCGCGCCCCGGCATCAAGGTATCGTCATGGTTGAGCAATAACTGCAGGACACCGATCTTCGCGTCTGTGCTGAAACCACTGATGTCCACGCCGCCCGGTCTCTCGATCAGCGGCGGCAAATAATCCATGTCGCTGTAACGCCCGCCCTCGAGAAACCCGGCCTGCAGTCGCACCACGTCACTGGCTGCAGCAAAGTTGCCGCGCATGGCGACTTCGCGCTGGTAGACGTCCGCCAGAAAGTGGCTGGCAAACTCCTGGCGAACATCGCGCAGGCGCAAGTCCTCACCCACCATGGCCTGATGCGAATCCAGACATTTCTGGCGGAAGGCTTCGAGCGTCGCACGGTCCTTGCCATAACCCCGCACCATCAGGTCGATCCGCGCCTCGTCTGCGCGTCCGGCCCAGCGTGGATGATTCAGGTAGTCGAACATCTGCTGTTTGAGTACCCGTGCGCGGTCTTCGATCATTCTCGACAGTCCCGTCGGGGTTACCTTTTCGTCCTTTAATACCTTCATCGTGTCCGCACGGGCACTGTCGAGAATCACCCGATTCATTTCAAAGGCCAGCAGCGCATCACTGTCATACCAGAGATTGAATGCATATCCCTGCGACGCCAGTACCTTGCGCCAGATGTTCATGTAATCGCGCTGATTCGGCCCGACCTCACTGCCACCGACCCAGACAAAATGCATGATGCGCGGTATCGGTTTGCCAGCGGAGAGCATCTTCACAGTCGCACTCAAGCGGCGGTCGTAGTCGCCCAGTTTCAGGCGCAGTTCATTGACCTGAGCATCCGCGGCGTCCAGCTGTGGTGATTCAATCGCGTCCTTGAGCAACCTGATCGCTATCAGTTGCTCCGGAAGACTGGTGGCCGCAGCGGCCCCGTCGTAGTAGCGCAAAGGAGCCTCCCCCAGGCTACCGCTGACGGACTCAAGTTCTGTGCGCGCAATAAGATCGGCGAACACTCTGCCCATCGTGACTTCATCCATAGTGCTCAATGCAATTTCCTTTTTTTTGGCCAAACGAACCCATCGCGACGACATGAACCGTCGCGACACAGAGAGAAAACAAACTTCAAAAAACCCAACGAAGACTTTCGTCAGGCCGGCACCGCTCCCAGCAACTGCGCCAGCGTTGTACTGCCGTCGCCATCATCGACTTCGACGATTTCCCGCAGCCTCTGCACCAGGCTCGATACCGGATAGGAACGCCCGCCCTCGAACCCGAGGAAGACGTCACCGCGCATCACCGGATCCGCCGAGCACACATCCCGCAGGATCAGGCTGTGCTGGCGATCCGGGTCGACAATCAGCAAGTGCTCGTCGACAAACGACAGTTGCAGTGTTTGCGGTGCGTCCAGCGCCCAGACCAGCTTGCCGGGAATCGCCGGGACCTCGCCCAGCGGGTGACGGCAATCGACAATCACCGAGTCCAGCCGCAACCAGCAGGCCTTCGACAGGTGGTACGTGACGCCGCCCTGCCCCAGGCGCAACACCAGACAGCTCACGTCATCAGCGATCAGTGGCAACAGGTCTTCAACCTTGTTCTGGCCCTCGACCACCAACACCTCGGCCTCGCGCCGCATGTATTCGAACGGGCCGATGCTCTGCTGACCGGGGTAGACGTGTACGCGGTGTGCCTGAAGTTCGTGCAACAGCACATGCCGATGGCGGGTGCCGAGCAATTCGCAATCGTGTGGCAGGTTCTGGCCCGCGACCCGAATCAGTTGTGCATTCGCCACGTCGTACCATTGCAGGTTGCCCGCGCCAGACTCCACGGCGATGTAGGGCCCATGCTCGGCGGTCTCCAGCAATGCCTGCAGAGACTCCGGCAAATGTTCCGCGTGCTCGCTGGCCCAGTGATGATCGACGCCGATGATCCTTTCAGCTTCCTGATATCGCAGCTTGAGTGACACGCCGTTGACCGATGTCCCGTACAGACCGGAGCCGTCATTGCGCACGGCGCTGAACCGCCAGTCATCCCACTCGGCCTGCGGTGCCGGCAGCAAGTCGCTCGCCAGTAACTGGGCGCCGCTGCCGAATGCTGGCTCGAGTTGCCGGCTGTCGAAGAACCGCTGACTGCAGATTTCACCGCTGGCGACATCGAACAGCCAGACCGCCTGGTTGTCCGGTGTGACCCCGAGCAGGCGCATTTCCCGTTCGTGCCCCGGATCGCACAGCAGCAAGCGGTTATCCACATACCAGGCACACAGGCTGCGATCACCGGCGGCGTTGCGCAGACCCAGAATGGCGAAACTGTTGACCGGGTACTTCACCGCCAGCGTTTCGAGTGCCTGCCACCACTGTGCGCGCCCCCTGAGCCAGCGCTCACTCAAGCCACCCAGATGCACTTCACCCTCTGCGGTCAGGTTGAAGAACAGACCGTCGTCGGTCAGGGCCAGATACCCGTCCTGCACCGATACCACGTCATTCAACCCGTCGGGCTGCAGCCATTGATGCGTCCATTGTGTCGGCCAGCGCTCGCTGCCAGCGGACGCGCTGCGTTGCACCTTGCACAGCTTTTGCGCCAGCCGGTCGTAGATGAAAAACAGCTCGTGCTCCTGGTTGACCGGCAGAAGCAGCAGATCACCAAGCTGTTTGATCGAATCGACCCAGCCGCGGTCATGCCCGAAGGTAAACGGATGAATGCACAACAGGTCACGGCTGCGAATCCAGACCAGGTCACGTTTGCCCGGATCGAACGCCCAGCAGACCGACACGTAGGCGGCCGGTTGCCAGTCGACGGTACTGACGCCTGCGCGTTCGGGCACCGGCGATAACGTGAAATAGTGACCAAGCACTACCGACCAATCCGTCAAGGTCGGGTTGGCGAACACTCTCTGGCCCAGCTCACGGTCAATCTCCCGGGTAACTGCCACCAGTTGCAGTTGGCCCTCATGGATCAGATAGTTGAATTGCGTGACTTGCCGATCGGTACCCAGCCATTGCTGTTCGATATGAATCACACCCTGCGCATCGACTTCAATACGCCGAATGCTGCACTGCCCCTCCATGACAAGCAGACGGTAGCGGCACTTGAGCAAACCGCTGACGGCATCGACCTGCCAGATGTCGTAGTTGCGCACCTCATAGAAAAACGCAGAATCGTCGACCACCGCCGCCAGCAGCATTTCATCGGCCGCCAGTACCTCTTCACTGCGGATGTACAGAAAACGATCCTCGGCAGCGTCGTACCAGGCCGTGGTGTGACGCGGCTGGCTTTCGGGCTCGAAAGGAATCGGAAAGTGATGAACTGGCGTGTAAGGCAGCACCAGCCGATGCTCCCGGGCCAGTGTCTGGTAATGCGTGAGCAGCGACTGCTCATTCTCCCCGGCTGGCGCGCTCTGCTCGATAATGTCCAGTCGTCCGTCGCTGCGGTTGACCTTGAACGATTGCCGCCCGGTCAGCTGGAGCATGACCTCATGCCGACCTCTGCCGCCGAACGTCACCTTCACCCCACCCACCGAAAGAACCCCGCCAACGTCGATCCGCACATCCCTCTCAGTGGCCCAGGCGGCTACCAGATTCCAGCGGCACTGCTGCAGGCTGGGGGACTGCAACTGGAGATTGACCCCGCGATTGAGGATCAGTGAACAGGCGCCGCCCGCACCTTCGATGCGGTACGACACCTTGTCGTGCCAGACCTGCGGCATCATTGGCACCGCCAGCGCACGCTCGTGGGCATCCAGCCGCACCTCGATCACGGTTGGCCGATACGACGGTGCGAGACGGTTGATGATGTAGTGCACGGGAAAGGAGTAGAACGAGAACAGAAACCGCCACTGGCCAGCCGCATCCTTCTTCTCCAGCTTGCGGGCGGTATCGAAGCCGGTGTCGTGACGCAGCGTCGAGAAAGGCAGCGCCTTGTATTCGTAACCGTAGAACGTGGTCGGCGTGCACGGCAGGACGACCAGTTGCGTGCTCGGCGGATCGAAGTGGATGTAGCCGGGAAGACCCAGTTCACGCCGCAGATCGAGCGCTTGTTGATCATCCGGATTGAAATCCGGCACCCCGAAATGGTCGCGCAGCCGATACACCTTCGGACTGTCGAGCACCAGCATCGTGCGATTGAAGTCCAGGCTCTGGACGACCAGCGAAGGGTGAGCGACCCACGCCCCGAGTCCGTCGTCATACCGATAACCGACACCCCGACAGGCCCGTTCCAGCTCATCGAAGAACAGCCCGACCTCCTGCGCCTGCTCAGCGATCCTGGCAAACCCCTGGGCCAGGGCCGCCACACCCACGGCCAGTCCGCCCAGGATCACCCCGGCTCCACCGAGCACGGCGGCCGCTGTTGCCGCGCCCGCCGTGGCAGCCCCCAGACCACCGGCGGTCAACGCCAGACTGGCGGAGTCGAAGGCCAGTTGGGTGCCGAATTGCGCGCGCTCGATCTCGTTGTCTGCCGTCGCCAATTGATAGATGTCGAAACCGACATTGGCCAGCCCCAGCACCGCGCCCACGCCTTCGTTGGCGACATGTCCCAGCGCCTCGCCAACCACCGGCGCACAGGTGCGGGCGATGATCTTCTCTTCATTGAGCGCGGTTTTTACCAGACTGATCAGGCCAGCGACATCCGTGACATTGCCGTGCACCAGCTGCGCGTAATTGACGTAAGCGTGCAAGCGCACGGCGGTGGTCAGGGTGCGGTCATCCCCCTCTCGTCCACGCAGGACGTTCATCAGTGTCTGGATGGTGAAGCCGGTATTGAGCGTGTGTACGGCACCCGCCTCTGCCATCTGTGGCGAGGCTCGGGTGCCCAGTGCCGAAAACTGCTCCGACAGATAATTTCTGATGCGCAGCAGACGATGATCGGTGCTCACCACCTGCACCACATGCTCGGCCTGCGAGGGATCGACCAGGTTGATCCGGTACTCGCCGGCGGGCGTCATCTCCAGGGTTTCGAACAACGGCACCAGCGGTTTTGCCGCAGCATGCAAGTGCTGTAGAGCGTCAGTCGCCTGGGCAATCTGCTGTCCCCACCAATGACTGTCCAGATCGCGCAGGCTGCGCCCCAGGTGCGGATTACTGACCAGCGAATGGCCGCGAGCACTGTTCAGGCGCCGACGGATCGGTCGCTGTGTATGCTCCGGCAGCACATTGTCGGATTCCAGCAATTGCCCGACGCGCAAACCGCCGGACAGATCCAGCGCCGCTATCTTTTGCCCCTGCAGCTCGATCAGATCAAAGGTCGGGCGCGCGTCGTCGCCATAGGCCGCATAGTATTTCGCCATGCCCTGTTTCTGAAAAAGATCGGTCAGTGCCAACTGAAACTGGTCAGGCTGGCTGAACTCGAACACGCCGAAATTGGGATCATAGAAGTGATAGGTGGCGTGCCCACCATTGAAGATTTTCGCCACCAGCATGGCGTGGTTATCCGAGTTGAGCATCAGCGTGCGCGAGCTGGCGAACGCCTCCAGCGTGGTGCCGAGCTGCTGCAGATCGACCCGCCCCAGCGGCTTGCCGATATCGTGCAACTGCACGCCGCGCAACTCCTCGAGCGCCTCCAGAAATACAATTGAATCGCGCTGCTGCGGCTCGACAGTGGCCAGGAAGAATCGCTCGCGCAAGCGTCGCGACGCCGCCACGCCGTGCTCCAGAGCAGCGCTCATGATCAGCGCCAGCGGGTAACAGCGGCCACCGGGATCCCCTGGCCCCTGGAGCAACAGATCCTGCGGCACCAGTTTGACGTCACTGGCCTCGATTTGCCCCAGTACCTGACCCAGCCGCAGGATCACCTGCTCACGATGTTCGCGGGTGGCGATGGTCTGGATATGGGCAACATGACGCCCCCATTGAAACAGCGTGTGCGCCTGCGACAGCGCAGCTCGTTTCAACGTTAGCGCGCTGTCCGACGAGACCATCGGCTGGTCGACATGGCTGGCGAGACCGGCCATGAATTGCGGCGCCCGATGCTGATACAGATGGCGTTCAATAGCCGCATAACGCACCGATGCTCCTACCTCGGCAACGCTGTTGGCGAGGTTGTCGAGCTCGGGGGCAAGTTGCGTGAAGCTTGAGTTATCCAGTGAGCGTACGCCGAGCATCTGTCCCAACACTACCCTTTGCAAGGGACTGATCTGGAAGAACTGCAGCGAACCCTCGGCAATGCCGCTTAGCAACTCATCCAGCGCCAGCCCCTGAATCCGCGCATCACTGAGCGACGCCGGAGCTTGCAGAGTGGCGGGTTGGGCCTTGATGGCCTGACGATCGTCGAACCCCAGACCCGGCCCTTCGGGAAAAACCAGCGGACCGTTATGACCTTGCCTCATCGCCGCCACAAACGGTGCACCGAGTCGGTCGATCATCCCTTGCAAGACCCCCGTCAATAACACCGGGCGTCCCTCGATGAGCGGCCAACCCTCTTCGAACACCACAGTCTGCTGTTTGAGCAGGGCAGCAACATCACCGCTGTAGCGGACACTGAACTGTCCTTGCCGCCAACGCTGCTGTTCGTCGACAACCCATTGTTCATCATCGCTGGCGTTGTCTTTCCACGAGTGATCCTGCTCCTCCTCGGTCTTGTCGTTGATCATCCAGAGCGGCTCGATGGCAGTCTCGACGCGCACTGTTTCATCTTCGCGCGGGACGAAATTGTGCTGTTCGTAATCGCGCATGCCAGCGCGCATCGCGGCCGGGCCAGTCAGAAAAATTGTCCATTCGCTCTGCGGGCGGATACCGTCTTCGAAATATCCGGCGACCGCCAGAATCAGTTCGTTCACCGTTGCATGCTCGATCGAGGACAGAGCGGCAATAGAGCCGCAGTTTTGCTCGAATACCTCGCGCGCAAGCGTCGACATGCCGTAAAAATCGCTCAGCGCAACACCGCGCTTGGCCGCCAGTCGAGCCGTCAGGTCGATGAAGTCATAATTGAAGCGAAACCGGTCGATCACGCTTTTGAGCATCGGCGATCGGGCATGGGCCATCAGGAAGGAATTGCTCAGCGAGCTCTGCACAGCAACTGCCCGCAAGTCCTGTGGGCGGACGAGCAGCTCGGCCGGCGCCTGGAACACTTCATTCAGCGCCGGTTTTTGTCGGGCAAACGTCTCAAGCGCGGCGCGGTGTTGCTCGGGAATGCTTGCCAGATAATCAGTGTACTGGTGGCGCAGCGCCTCGCGTGCAGGCATCCAGTGCCGATTGTGATCGAGCAGCAGTTGCAGAACGCCAACGCGTGACCGGGGATCAAACCCGCTGATGTCAACACCTCCCAGAGTCTTGACCAGTGGCGGCAGATTATCGACATCGGCATATCCGCCGCCCTCTTCGTAAAGGACCTCGGCGCGCACCACATCGGAAGCAGCGGCCAGATTGCCGCGCAACCGGATTTCACGCTCGTAGATATCCTGTAATTGCAGCGGAGTATCAAGGGCGTTCAAGTCGCGCAACTGCAGGTCGTCTCCTGCGAGGTCCAGCAGACTGCGGCGGTTTTGCTCGATCAGCGCCTCCAGTTGCGCGGCGTCCTGCCCATAGGCGCGGGCCAACAGATCGACGCGTGCTTCATCAGCTGAAAGTCCCCGCGCCAGTGCGGCATCGATATGCATGGACATCTGTTGTTTAAGGACGATGGCCCGTTCTTCGTACAGCGTGCCCAACTGGTCTTTGGAAATACTGTCGCTGCCATCTTGTTGCAGGGCGTCAGCCTTGGCCGCCTCGACGATCAGCCTGTTGGTTTGCCAGGCCAACAATGCGTCGCTGTCGTACCAGAGATGGAGGCTGTAACCTTGCCCGTTCAGCACCTGTTTCCAGAGGTTGAGATAGTCACGCTGTATCGCGCCCAGTCCTCCACCGAGCCAGACAAAGTGCAGATTCTTCGGCACCGCAGTCGGGGTGCTCTTCGCGTACGCCAGGCTGTTTTGCACACGGGTCTCGAAAGCCTGGATGCTGTTATAGATGCGCGACAACGGTGCAGGCTGGCTATCGGATTGCGAGTATTTATGTGGCGAACCGATCAACTGGCCGATCGACTGCTTGAGCAGTGCCAAAGGCTCGATCAGTCGTGGAGAATCGAGCAAGCCGATACAGGCAAAATAATAACGCCACACTGACTGATAGGATTCACTGCCCCTGTACGCCGACATGGCCTGTTCCAGATCCGCTTGTTTGAACAGTTTGATGAATTTGACAAACCCGCTGGCGTCTTGAGTTCTTCGGTCCTGCATGAAAGTTGCTCCTTTGCCCTGACCAATAACGAAAGTGCCCGCTGGCACTTGCATAGCGGCCAAACTAACTTCTGGCGAATCGGAGCTCAAACTTCAAAACTTTCAATACATGTCAAAATCAACAACTAAAAAACAACTGATAACGCATGTAACGGCAACAAGTTATTTCTACAATCAATATATAAATCAAACGCACCCGAGCAGAACGCGAAATTATCAAGGCTGCAATTTCAGGTCTGTCTATCAGTATTCAAGATAAGTCGAACAGAATGTAAGCAAAGAGAAAGCTCTCACACAGAAGCGGAGCAGATCGTACAGGTCGCGTTGAACAATATGACGCGGTCAGATCCAGAAACAATCTGTGCGGGAGATCGCGGTTGGCGAGGCAGCAAGCTCCCTCGCCAACGGCTCAGGACTGGGGCTTTTCGCCGTACCAGCGCGGCGTGTAGACCCACTCGCCACCTTCAGCCTTGGGGAAGGTGCAAGTCGTTGAAGAGCCAACCAGCACCATGGTGCGCATGTCCACCTGATCCGGGGTCAGTTGCCCCAGTGTCGTCACGCGCAGGGTTTGCCCCGGGCGACCGATGTCGCGCCCCAGCACCACCGGTGTTGCCGCGCTGCGATGCTGCGCGACGATTTCCAGCGCACGCCCCAATTGCCACGGGCGTGCCCGGGAAATCGGGTTATAGAAGGCCAGCGCCAGATCGGCCTCGGCCGCCAGATCCAGACGTTTTTCAATGATTGACCACGGCTTGAGGTTGTCCGACAGCGACATCACGCAGAAATCATGCCCCAGCGGCGCACCCGCTTGCGCAGCCGTGGCAAGCGAGGCGGACACCCCCGGCAGGATTTCCAGCTCGACGCTGTGCCATTTCGGGTCGGTCGACTCGTGCAACGCTTCGAGCACCGCCGCGGCCATGGCGAACACGCCGGGGTCGCCGGATGAGACCACGATGACCGAACGCCCCTCGGCCGCCAGCCGGAAGGCGTGGCGGGCGCGCTGCATTTCTTCGCGATTGTCGGTGCAGTGCTGCACCTGATCATCGCGAAACGGGCCGGCCATGCGCACATAGGTTTCGTAGCCGAGCACATCGGTGGCCCGCGCCAGTTCCGCCTTGACCGCAGGCACCATCAACTCGGCAGCGCCGGGGCCAAGGCCGATCACCGCCAGGCGCCCACGTTGACGACCGATCTGCGCGACGTCCAGCGGCTGTTCGGCGCGCGCAATCGCGAGACCGTTGGTATTGCTGATCGCGGCCTGCGGCAGTGCCTGACGAGCCAACTCGCCGAGGTCTTTCTGCGCCGCGACAAAGCGCAGCGGCACCCCCAGTTCGAGGGCGGCTTCACGCAGTCTGGCCGAGGCCATTTCAGTGTCAGCCGCCAGCAGACAGGCCAGCGACTGCTGCGCAACCCCGGCCTGCTGCAACGCGGCGCGCACGGCATGCGGCTGATCGTCTAGCTGCGCGCTCACGGCCACCGCCACACTGCGGGGATAGATCAGCAACTCGTTGGCGCTCGCGACACGCTCGGCACTGCCGACATGAATCGAGCGCTGCGCCTGCGGGTCTTGCGGCAACTGCGCCTGATCCAGCCACGGCGCGGCGCCTTCGATACGCACGCTGTGCCCAGCCAGCAGATCGGAAACGAAACGCTTGCCCAGCTCCAGATCCGCCAGCGCATAACCGCTGGGTGGGTTGAGCAGGCAAGTGCCAAAACGCAATTCGCCACTGGTGGTGATCGCCGCTGCGACCTGCAATGCGGCGGCGATTTCCCGGGCCATGACATTCACCCCGCCGAGGCCGCCAAGCAGCGGCACCACGGCGCTGCCATCTTCGGCAACGGCGAGTACCGCCGGTTCAGCGCCCTTCTCCAGCAGCAACGGCGCCAGGGTTCGAATGACAATGCCGGCCGCACACAGGGCGATGATCGGTGTGTCCTGCTGATACAACTCACGCAGGGTCGCGCCGAATTCCTGATAGCTGCAGTCGGCGCCTTCGACGCGTCCGGCGAGGCCATGGATCTGCGCCGTCGGATACAACTGCTGGATCCGCCGTGCGGTAGCGAGCGCGCCTTGTCCGAGGATGACAATGGCCGGTGTGGATTGCGTCATCAACCTTGCCACCGTTCGCCCGGGACGATGATCAGCGAGAAGTACGGCGAGGACATCGGCTCGACCTGATCCAGCGGCACGATCTTCTGATTGGCCATGGTCGCGCGTTCGACGTACAGCGCCCGCTCGGCCAGACCGAGTTCTTCGAGTACCGCACGGACCTTGGGAAAGTTGCGCCCCAGTTTCATGATCACCGCCGCATCGGCGTCGGCCAGACGTCGCTTCAGATCCTCATGCGGCAGCACGCCGGAGAGCACCGACAGGCTCTGGTTGCGATACACCAGCGGCGCGCCGAGTACCGACGCGCCGCCGAGCATCGAGCACACGCCCGGCACCACTTCGGCTTCGTAGCGCGTGGACAACCGGTCATGCAGATACATGTAGGAGCCGTAGAAGAACGGATCGCCTTCGCAGATCACTGCAACGTCGCGCCCGGCGTCCAGATGCGCCGCAACTTCTTCGGCGGCATCATCATAGAAATCGCTGATCACTTGCTCGTAGGACAGCGGTGCCGGCAGCACTTCGGTGGTCACCGGGTACACCAGCGGCAACAGATTCTGCGCGTCCTGCAGGTGTGCTTCGATAATGCCGAACGCATTGCCCTTCTTGCCCTTGGCGACAAAGTACGCCACCACTGGCGACTCGCGCAGCAGACGCAGGGCTTTGACGGTGATCAGTTCCGGATCACCGGGGCCCACACCGAGGCCGATCAAACGTCCTTTGGCCTGCATCATTCGATCTCCGTGGCGAGGGCATTGACTGCTGCGGCGGCCATGGCGCTGCCGCCGAGCCGGCCTTGCATGATCACGAACGGTACGCCGCGACTGTCAGCCGCCAGCGCCGCTTTCGATTCGGCAGCGCCGACGAAACCCACCGGGAAGCCGAGGATCAGCGCCGGTTTCGGTGCCCCGGCGTCGAGCATTTCCAGCAGATAGAACAGCGCGGTCGGCGCGTTGCCGATCACCACCACGCTGCCTTCCAGATGCGGACGCCACAGTTCCAGCGCGGCCGCCGAGCGGGTGTTGCCCAGCTCACGGGCCAGCTCCGGCACGCTGTCGTCGCGCAGGGTGCAGATCACTGGGTTGTTCGCCGGCAGACGGGCACGGGTCACGCCCTCGGAGACCATCCGCGCGTCGCACAGGATCGGCGCACCGGCCGCCAGCGCATCGCGCCCGGCCTTGCCGGCACCTTCGGAAAATTGCAGACCATCGACCGCCTCGACCATGCCGCAGGCGTGGATCACCCGCACCGCGAGTTTTTCCAGATCGGCCGGGATGCGCGCCAGATTGGCCTCGCTGCGAATGATCGCGAAGGAGTTGCGATAGATCTCCTGACCGTCGCGGATGTAATCAAGCATCAAGGGGGCTCCGTGAGCGGGCGTCGAGCAGGATCGCGGCCGCTTCAATAGTAAGGTTGCGTGCGTGCAGCGTGCCGAAACCCGGCAGCGCTGCATCGCGAAAATAAAGGTCGTAATGACCGGGGCTGACCGCCAGCAATGTCGCCGCTGCGCAATGGGCCGCCGCACAAGAGCGCGGGCAACCGGACAGGTGCACGTGCTGCGCCTGTGGCAACAACGTCGCCAGCAGCCGCGCGTCGTGTTTGGTATCGGCCAGGCCTTTGCCGCAGCCGCTGGAGCCGGTGCAGGCAATCAGTCGGGACAACGGCTCGCGGGTGTCGGTCAACCAGTGCAATTGACTCAGGTGTTGCAGGACTCGCCCCGCGTCGGCGGGCTTCACGTTCGGCAGCAGCAGACTTTGCCAAGGGGTGAAGCGCAGGCTGCCATCACCGAACTCGCGAGCCAGCCGGGCCACGCCCCGCAGCATGGCCGGATCGAGACGGCCGAGCGCCGGCACCGCACCGACATATACCCGGTCGTCAGCGTTTTGCGCGTGAACACCGATATGCAGCGCATCCGCCATCGGCGTGCGCTGTCGAGCAACGGCAGCTTTGATCGCCACGCGTTCGCGCAATTGTTCGAGAAACGCCAGCAGCGGCAGTTCATCGAGCAAATGGCGCATGCGCGTCTGCTCCGGCCGAGCCAGCTCAAGGAACAACTCCAGCACCGCGACCACCAGTGCATGGCCGTTTTCCACGCTCACGGCACCGGCCGCACGATCGGTCGGGCAGCCGGCCAGACCGAACGCCAACAACACTTCACCGTCACGTTCGAACGCCGACAGCCACAGATCATGCGGATGCTCGAGCATCGCCAACGCCTCACCGCCGTCCAGCTGCACGGCGAACTTGGCACTCAACTGGTGAAAGCGCGGATGCGTCTGCAATGTCGCCAGAGTCTGTTCGGCCAAAGGCCGGGTATCGAACAGCAACTGCCGATCGATCCCGGCAGTCGGGCTGAGCATCAGGTTGCGCACATCGTCGCCCGCTGCGGTTTGCGGCCCCAACCCGGCGGCCAGCAAACCGTCGATCAATGCCGCGGACTGCTCGCCGATGCCGCGAATCTGCAGATTGGCGCGGTTGGTCGCCTCGATCGCGCCACTGGCGAAACGCTCGGCGGCATCAGCCACCGCGTCGGCCTGATTGGCAGTGATCGAGCCGCCATTGAGCTTGATCCGGCAAATGCCGCCGTCCAGCGCCTGGACAATACGCAGCAACCCCGGACAAGCCGAGGGGCGCAAAGCGGTGGACATTGAGCGTTCGTTCAAGGGATGACCGGCTGACGGGCAGCGCTGTGGTGGGCGAAAGGTCGCCATTATGCCTGCTTTGCCCGAGCGCATGAAAATGCCTGCCGGTCGGAAACTGCGGCTTTTCAGAGTTCGACCTCCTCAAGGTCGGCCACGCTCTCGCGAATCGCCTGATCTACAACGTCCCGGTTTTTGTCGATGTCCCGGCGATTGATCACCATTCTTCTGGCGCGGATGTCCAGTTGCGACATCGGTTGATGGACCTGCCAGAACAGGTAGTTGGTACTCAATACCAACTTGAAAAAGCGGACATGGCTGAGCACCACCACCAACTCGCCGCTGGCATTCTTACTGACCGGCACAATATGCGAAGTGAAGGTTTTGCCACTCAGAGCGGTAAACTTTTGCAGCAGTGCTGTATCTCTTTCCAGCGCTGCCAGCCCAGCTTCAACCTGCTCTAATTGACCGCGCGCGAGCAAAGGGGCTGTCAACCGCCGCCACGCCTCCTGCACACTTCCGGAAAACGCCTCCTGGACTAGCACCACCGGCTTCTGTTCCAGGTTCCAGCCACATGACCAAAGGCCCCCGGCAAAGTAATCGAACCACTCTGCAGGCTGCAGGCTGCTGTCACAACGGCTGTCCGCCGCGATCTGGGCGAGATAAATGCAGTTCCTCACAAATCTGTTATCGGCCTCTGCCCGCCCCTCCAGTCCGGTGAACAACATATTATTAACGGCAACTGCATTACTCTGACTTAAACCTGTAGCTGAATTGATATCCATATCGCTCCCTGCCAACTTGGCACGTATTAATTTTATAGTTTCATTGCGCCAGACTTATTAAAAAGAACTGACTTGGAATCAAACTAACAAAAACGGAAGTTGAAAAAATCACTATTACTCGACATTAAGTTTCCGCGTTGCTCTCGACATGCCGCGACGACAGACCCGCGTCAGGTGCCGGCAGTCGCGTTATCATGTCGCCCGTGAAGATCTACTCAGGATTAAGGAACGGCATGACACCCTGGCTGACGGTTGTGGGAATCGGTGAAGACGGCTTCAAGGGCCTGGGCAAAAACGCTCGGCGCGCCCTGCTGGCTGCTTCGCGGATCATCGGCGGCCAGCGGCAACTGGACTTGCTGCCGGTGTGCATACGCGGCGAACGCGAACTGTGGCCGAGCCCGTTTTCCCTCGCGCCGGTACTGGAGCAGCGCAGCGCAGCCGTGTGCGTGCTGGCCAGCGGTGATCCGATGTTCTATGGCGTCGGCGCCAGCCTTGCGCGCCATGTGCCGAGTGCAGAGATGCTGATCCTGCCCGCGCCCTCTTCCTGTTCGCTGGCCGCCGCCCGGCTCGGCTGGCCGCTACAGGAGGTGGTCACCCTCTCGCTGGTGGCGCGACCACTGGCGGCACTCAATGCGCAGCTGTTCAGCGGGGTGCGCCTGTTGCTGTTGAGCAATGACCGGCACAGTCCGGCGGCAGTCGCGGCGCTGCTGCGCGAGCGCGGTTTTGGCGGCAGCCGCCTGACTGTACTTGAGCACTTGGGCGGCGATGCCGAACGGCGCCTCGAAAGTACTGCCAATGACTGGAATGACCCGGCGATTGCCGATCTGAATGTGATCGCCATCGAATGCCTGGCCGATGCGCAGGCACCGCGCCTGTCACGTCTTGCCGGACTGCCCGATTCGGCATTCCAGCACGACGGCCAACTGACCAAACGCGATGTCCGCGCCATCACCCTCGCCCGCCTCGCGCCGATCCCCGGCGAACTGCTGTGGGATGTCGGCGGCGGTTGCGGCTCGATCGGCATCGAATGGATGCGCGCGCACCCGAGCTGCCGCGCGATCGCCATCGAGGCGGACGAAGGCCGACAGGCCTTGATCGAACACAACCGCGACGCGTTGGGCGTACCCGGTCTGCACCTGGTGCGTGGCCGTGCGCCGCAGGCACTTGCCGGGCTGGAGCGACCCGACGCGATCTTCATAGGGGGCGGCGTGACCCGTGAAGGCGTGTTTGAAACCTGCTGGGAACAACTCAAACCCGGTGGTCGACTGGTTGCCAACGCCGTGACCCTGCAAAGTGAAGTCACTCTGATGCACTGGCGCGAACGCCACGGCGGCGAACTGACCCGAATTCACGTGGCCCAGGCGCAACCGCTGGGCGAGTTCGACACCTGGCGTCAGGCGTTGCCGATTACCCTGCTGGATCTGGTCAAACCCCTCGATGCGTGACGAAACCGCCGAACAACCCGCGCCCCTGCGCAGCGGCCTGACCACCGGCAGCTGCGCCACCGCCACCAGCCTCGCCGCCGCCCGCCTGCTGCTCGGCGGTACGTCGGCGGATGCGGTGCAGATCGTTCTGCCCAAAGGCAAACAAGTGCAGATGCGCCTGGAGTTCTGCCGCCTGACCGAGGGCGGCGCCGAGGCCGGAACGATCAAGGACGCCGGCGACGACCCGGACGTAACTCACGGTGCGCTGCTCTATTCGCACGTGCGGCTGCTGGCCGAGCCGGGGATTCGCTTTGTCGCGGGCGCAGGTGTCGGCACCGTGACCCGGCCGGGGCTGGTACTCGGCGTCGGTGAACCGGCGATCAACCCGGTGCCGCGCAAGATGATCAGCGACCACCTGACGCTGCTCGCCACCGAAAGCGCTTATGCCGGCGGTTTCGAGGTCACGGTCAACGTCGAGGGCGGCGAGGCGCTGGCGCTGAAAACCATGAACCCGCGACTGGGCATTCTCGGTGGTTTGTCGATCCTCGGCACCAGCGGCATCGTCCGGCCGTTTTCCTGCGCGGCGTACATCGCCTCGATCCATCAGGGCATCGACGTCGCCAAAACCAATGGCTATCTGCACATCGCCGCGTGCACCGGCAACGCCAGCGAAGACACCATGCGCCGGGTCTACGACCTGCCGGAAATCGCCCTGATCGAAATGGGCGACTTTGTCGGCGCGGTGCTCAAGCATCTGCGCAAAGTGCCGGTGGATAAACTCAGCCTGTGCGGCGGCTTTGGCAAGATCAGCAAACTGGCGGCCGGGCACATGGATCTGCACTCGAGGCATTCGAGCATCGACCTGCCGCAACTGGCTGAATGGGCGGCGGCGATTGGTGCCGATCAGGCATTACAGCAGAGCATTCGTGAAGCCAACACCAGTCAACAGGCCCTGACGATGGCCAGCGCGGCAGGCATTGCCCTCGGCGATGAGGTCTGCCGCCACGCGCTTAATTTCGCACGCAGCGTGGTGCCGGCGCAGGTGCAGGTCGAGGTGTTTGCGATTGATCGCCAGGGCGGCATTGTCGGCCACGCCGGAGGTTTTGCATGAAACGCATTCTGTTGCTTGGCGGCGTCACCGAGGCGTTGGCCATCGCCCGTACGCTGGGGCCAGAACACATTTACAGTCTGGCCGGCGTGGGCCGGGTGCCGACCGACCTGACCTGCCAGGTGCGCGTCGGCGGCTACGGCGGGGCCGAAGGTCTGGCGCAATTCATTCGCGCTGAAGGCATCGACCTGCTGTTCGATGCGACCCACCCTTACGCCGCGCAAATCAGCCACAACGCCGCCATCGCCGCACAACTCGCCGGCATCCCCTGCTGGGCCTTGCGCCGCCCCGCGTGGCAGCCGCAACCGGGCGACGACTGGCGAGAAGTCAGCGACTGGGCCGAACTGATCGAAGCCCTCAAACCGTTCCGCCGCCCGCTGTTCACCCTCGGCCGCGAACCGCTGCAACACCTCGACGAAATCCCTGCCAACCAGTATTGGACCCTGCGCGCCCTCGACGCTTATCCCGGTAACGAACGCTGCGAAGTCATCGGCGCCCGTGGGCCGTTTCTGCTGGAGGATGAACGCGCACTGTTCGAACGCCGGCAGATCGATGTGCTGATCAGCAAGAACAGCGGCAGCACCGCGACCGAGCCGAAACTGGAAGTGGCGCGGGAGTTGGGGGTACCGGTGCATGTGTTGAAGCGGCCAGTCTTGCCGGGGGTTGATCGGGAGTTTGGGTCTACGTCTGAAGTCCTCGCGGCCCTTGCCGCCTTCACCCGACTTTAACCAGGCGCAGACCTCGAGTGCGCCTTCGCGGGCAAGCCCGCTCCCACAGTGGTCGGCGGCGACCGCATAGTTTGTGTATGCCAGGGCTCCTGTGGGAGCGGGCTTGCTCGCGAAGGCGCCGGTACTGTAATCCTCTCTCCAACGCCCTACAGCTAAACCGGACGCTACGTACAACCCTTTAAAGAAACACTGACTGTCTGCACTAAATGCCCGGTTTTATGCTCACCGCTTTTGAGCCCATAGGTGAACATTGCGATGACCGAAAAATTCACCCGTTTCGACGCCGCCGAGTACCTTAAAACCCCCGAGGACATGGCGGCTTATCTGGACGCTTGCTTTGATGATGATGAAGGCGATGGCGTACTCATCCGTGCAGCACTGAATGACATAGCCCGAGCCCAGGGCATGACACAGGTGGCACGTGATGCTGGCCTGGGTCGTGAAAGTCTCTATAAAGCGCTGAGCAGCACTGGTAACCCCGAATTCGCAACTATCATGAAGGTCATGAAGGCTTTGGGTTTGAGATTGCACGCCGTCGCGGTGTGATTGATCTGCGACACCATACCGCACGACGCCTTTTTACTTATCGGCCCTGATCAGGCTAAATAGCCCGCGCCTGATCGCCCACCCAACGGATCTGTCCCATGAACCGACACCGGCTTGCATTTGCCTGGATCGCCTGCTTCGCAGTGCTGTTCAACATGCTCGCCATGCCGATGACCGGGGCGATGGCGCAGGCGGCCAGTTCACCGGCCGAACAGTTGCTGTGGAGCAGTTTCTGCACCGGCAGCGGGACGAAGATGGTGGCGATCAACATCGGCACCTCGGAGCAGAAAGCCCCGTCCAACGACAGCCATTCCAACATGCAGCATTGCTGGTGCTGCTCGGGTTCAGCGCCGCTGGTGGCGTTGCCGGGCCATACGCCGCAGCTGTATTTCGCCCGCTACGAAAGCAATCGCAGCGTGGCGCCGCCCTCGTTGCAAACACCGACACCGCGCCAGCAATGGCCGAGCCTCAATCCCCGCGCCTCGCCTCTGGTCTGATCTGTCTCGCAATTGACCTGCGTTTCACATCGTTCTGGAGAACTGCCATGTTGAACAAACTCTTCGTCATCGCTGCGCTGTTGCTGCCGGCGTGCTTCGCCCATGCCCACGAATACAAGGCCGGCGAGCTGGAAATCGCTCACCCGTGGTCGCAGGAACTGCCGCCCAACGCGCCGACCGTCGCCGCTTATTTCGTGATCAGCAATCCCGGCAAGACAGACGACCGCCTGCTCAGCGTCGATTCGCCGATCACCGCCGAAGCGCAACTGCATGAGCATGTGATGCAGGGCGACCTGATGAAAATGCAGCAGGTGCCCGACGTGGTGATTCCGGCCGGCGGCAAGGTGACGTTCGCGCCGATGGCCTATCACGTGATGCTGCTCAACCCGAAAGACCGCAGCCTGCTCAGCGACGGCAAACGCTTCCCGCTGACCCTGCATTTCGAGAAGGCCGGTAACGTCACCGTCGAAGTCGCGGTGCAGAAGAAACCTCCGCAAGATACCCAGGCACACGATCACGCCCAGTAACCGATCCGGCTGACCAAGCCCGTGCGCCCGCAACGCGCCGGGGCGTTCCGCCTGCATCGCCAGAGCCAGACTCTGACCCGCGGTAGCTGGATCGCCCTGTTCGCCATGTTGATGATCTTCATCGGCCCGCTGATTTCTCAGTCGATGCCGATGGATCAGCACGCCTCGACTTCCATGCCGATGAGCATGGACTTGGCGATGGACATGCCGGGCATGGATCACGCCGCGCACGGCGCACAACCGGCTGCCGAACACTGCCCGCCACAATCCTCGCACCACGCCCTATGGGAAAAGTGCGGTTATTGCAGCCTGCTGTTCAATTGCCCGGCGCTGACCGGTGGCGGCACGTTCGCCACGTTCAGCATTGCCCACGTCAACACCTTCACCCCGTCCTCCCCGCGTCTGGGCCATGCCCGGCAGACCTTCTTCCCCGGCGCCCGCACCCGCGCCCCGCCCGTCAACGCGTAAACACCGCACCTTTGATTGCACACGGTTGAGAAGACAGCTTCAGGCTGCCGGCCGTGTCGTTTACGACTGTTTGATGGAAATTGTCATGTCCAGGTTTTCTGCTGTTCCGCGCTCGGGTTCCGCCCGGGCTTCCTTCGCACTGAGCGAATCGCGCATTCGTTTCTCGCACGCTACCGCCGTCCTTTGCGGCGTTCTGTTATCGCCGCTGGTGCTGGCCGATGACCACGCCGGTCACGTTGATGAACTCAGCCCGACGGTGATCACCGCCATCGCTCCCAGCTCGCCACTGACCATCGTCACCAACCCCAAGGACCCACGCCAACCGGTGCCGGCCAGTGACGGCGGCGATTACCTGAAGACCATTCCCGGCTTCGCCCTGGTGCGCAATGGCGGCACCAACGGTGATCCGGTGCTGCGCGGGATGTTCGGTTCGCGGCTGAACATTCTCACCAACGGCAGCATGCTGCTCGGCGCCTGCCCGGGGCGGATGGACGCGCCGACCTCATACATCTCGCCGGAAACCTACGACAAACTCACGGTGATCAAAG
Organism: Pseudomonas sp. PS01299; assembly: GCF_029960145.1. Taxonomy (NCBI): domain Bacteria; kingdom Pseudomonadati; phylum Pseudomonadota; class Gammaproteobacteria; order Pseudomonadales; family Pseudomonadaceae; genus Pseudomonas; species Pseudomonas sp. PS01299. Next base: position 37,894 of record NZ_JASCPO010000036.1, read on the forward strand.
GCCCGCAAACCGTACTCTGGGGGCCGGGCGCATCGGCCGGCACGGTGCTGTTCGACCGTGAACCGGAAAGCTTCGGCGAACTCGGCACGCGGGTGAATGCCAGCGTGCTGGCCGGCTCCAACGGACGCTTCGACAAAGTTGTCGACGCCGCTGCCGGCGGGCCATTGGGCTACGTACGGGTAATCGGCAATACCGCGCACTCCGACGACTATCGCGACGGCAACAACGACAGCGTGCCGTCGCGCTATGACAAGTGGAACGGTGACATCGCGCTCGGCTGGACCCCGGACGCCGACACCCTGATCGAACTCACCGCCGGCAAGGGCGATGGCGAAGCGCGCTACGCCGGGCGCGGCATGGACGGTTCGCAGTTCCTTCGCGAAAGCCTCGGCCTGCGCTTCGAAAAATCCAACATCACCGACGTGCTGGAGAAAGTTGAAGCACAGGTTTACTACAACTACGCCGACCACGTGATGGACAACTACACCCTGCGCACGCCATCCGGCACCGGGATGATGGCCGGGCCCATGGCGTCCAACGTCGACCGGCGCACCCTCGGCGCGCGGATCAAGGCAACCTGGCGCTGGGCCGACATCCAACTGATCACCGGTCTCGATGCGCAGACCAACGAACACCGCCAGCGCAGTGGCATGGGCATCGACACCTACAAGGATCAGCCCTACACCAAGGACGCCGATTTCCATAACTACGGCGTGTTCAGCGAAATGACCTGGTACGCCGCCGATCGTGACCGGCTGATCACTGGCGCCCGGGTCGACCGTGCTTCGGCCAAGGATTACCGGCAGCGCATTGGTTCGGGAATGATGAGTCGGCCAAATCCGACCGCCGACGAGACCCGCGCCGACACCTTGCCAAGCGGCTTCGTGCGTTACGAGCATGACCTCGCTGACAGCCCGGCCACGCTGTACGCCGGCCTCGGTCACGCGCAGCGCTTCCCGGATTATTGGGAGCTGTTTTCGCCGAAGTCCGGCCCGGCCGGCTCGCTGAATGCGTTTGACTCGATCAAACCGGAGAAGACCACCCAGTTCGACTTCGGCGTGAACTACAAGACCGCCGAACTCGAAGCCTGGGCCTCGGGCTACATCGGCGTAGTGCGCGACTACATCCTGTTCGACTACACGCCAACGATGATGGGCATGAGCACATCGCGCGCGGAAAACATCGACGCGCGGATCATGGGTGGCGAGCTCGGTGCCGCCTACAAACTCACCGATAACTGGAAAGCCGACGCGACCCTGGCTTACGCCTGGGGCAAGAACAGCAGCGATGGCAAAGCCCTGCCGCAAATGCCGCCGCTGGATGCGCGCTTCGGCCTGACCTACAGCGAAGACAACTGGAGTGCCGGGGCGCTGTGGCGCGTGGTCGCGGCGCAAAACCGCATCGACCAGAACAAGGGCAACGTGGTCGGCAAGGACTACGACAAGAGCGGCGGCTTTGGCGTGTTCTCGCTCAACGGCGCCTACCGGATCAACAAAAACTGGAAGGTCAGTACCGGCGTCGACAACCTGTTCGGCAAGGCTTACGCCGAGCACTTGAACCTGGCGGGCAACGCCGGTTTCGGCTACCCGGCCAACGACCCGCAAGCGATCAACGACCCGGGGCGCACGCTCTGGACCAAGGTCGATATGAGTTTCTAACCGAGCGGCACGCCCTGCCCTTGTGGGAGCGGGCTTGCTCGCGAAGACGGCGGTACATCCAGCATGGGTGGCGCCTGACACGACGCTTTCG